>DAOWIX010000176.1 GCA_030640695.1 Deltaproteobacteria bacterium
AGATACTCAAACATCCAGAAAAGCCGGGCCGCCGCACCTTGATACTTGCTGCCGCCATCGTAGATAACTATCCTCTGCTCCTGATGAATCCCTTTACCGGTTAGAATCTGCTCCAACTCTGGAATTGATTTCAGGTTGACACCAGCATCGGCAATTTCAGCATCGGGCAGCAAAATTGCGCCGGGGATATGACCACTTTCATACCCGATACTGCGGGCATCGATAACCACGAGATTTGGAGCACTCATTTTTTGCGCCAGGGTTTCCGGACTGAAAAGTAGCTCTTTGACAACCGGAGGGGCCACTGCGTTGTAAATCAACTTAACAAGGGTGTCACGACTACGCTCTGCCATTGCCACTTTTCCAGCTGTCGGCCAATCGGTTTTATTGCTGCTATTGGCATTCCAGTCTGCCTTAAAAGAGTCCAGCAATTTGTCGCTGACATCGGCATAGTAGCGCGCGATGGCGGTAAACGGATCCTGCATCCAGATATCAATGATACCGGGAGAAGATTCGTGAAAAAGCAATACGGTCGGCATCGACTGATAGTGCCAGAGTCCGGAGTGGAGCAACAGGGGGTTGGTATAGGCATCAAAAACCTGGAGGGAGTAAATGGGCCCGGCGCTGGTATTAAATTTCAGGCGTTGCTGCGGATCGTCGGCATTCATGCCGTAGACATGGATAAAACTATTTTGAATCAAAGCTTCGATGGCCGGGGAGTGATTTTTAAGTTTCCACTCCGGGAAATAGGTTTTGACGCCGTCGACCTTTTTCCAACCATCTTTGATCATGGAAAAGAGAGGGAAGGAGAGAGTCCCGGTAAAAGTCGTTCTTTCGTCGTCAAGAAAGTTGTAGTCCGCAAACAGGCCAACAACCGAATAGGGGTGTTCATCCGGCGTCTCGGAAAACATGGTTACGCCACCTTTCTGGACGGCACTGACGACCTCTTCTAAAGTGGCAAAACCACCGACTTCGCCAAGAGCTATCTGGACGACTCGCTGCAGGACCGAAGGGTCGCCGCTCTCGGCATTGTCGAGGGGCAGTTGAGGGTCGTAAAAAGCCTCGGGAAAAGCCTCGCGCACGTAGCCACAGAGACGTTGACGAGCTTCGACCAAGATTTCCCGCAGACTTGCATCACTGTTTACAAATTGCGAAGTAAAAAGCAAGGGGTCGACGAGACAGATGTGAATAAAGGTCTGACCATAAAAAGTATCCGGCATGATTATGAAACGAAAGGGCAAGGCTGCCGCCGCCAACGGCGCATTTTCCAGAATACGCTCCTCAAACTCGCTGATTCTGACTTCAAGCAGGCGCATACCGGTTGATTCGGCTGTTTTCACAATCCAGTTGCCATAACTGTACTTGATCGAACCATCAGCGGCCAGAGGTTTGGCGGAGACTCCGGCGGTTCCCAAAACTTCATGACCAACGCCAGTCAAGTGATCACCGAGACGCTTAACCAGATTATCGATAACCCCAATCTGGTTGGCCCCCGAAGCGAGTGGCAGACGGGCAATATCCAGTAGGTCAAAAGCCTGGTGACTTAAGTGGATCGGCGGCGGGTTTTTGATCTTATAGTTGGATGAACTTAAATCAAAAGCCTGAACATTAGTGACCGATATGACCATTACCAACAAAAGAGTCAGAAAAATTTTGCGTAACATGTCTTAAACTCCTAGAGATTTTAGAATGAGTAGATCAGGGCTGAACTGACACTGAAACCGGCCGCTGTGTTTTCGCCATAGAGGGTCGGAGTGCAAGAGAGTTCCAGGCTTAAATGTTCATTGAATTTGACTCCGACAGTGGTGTCGAGGGTGACCAGGTCATACTCGGGAGTTAGGGTGATATTGGTAAAACCGGCACCGCTGTCGGCATTGTTGGCGCTGAACAGACAATCAAGTTTAATCCGACCGTAAAAATAGTTGCCGGCGTTGCCACCCAGTTCAGCGAGCAGACGCCACTCATCAGAAGGTGCTTGGGTACGCCAACGATAGGCCGCTTCGAGACCCATATAGAGAGGCAACGGATATAGAGATTTTCCGAGCAACAGACGCAGTTCGAAATCGGTTTGGTCGTTGCCGAGTCCCGGAACTTCGTCATCATCATAAGGCCCCGAAATCTTTGTCAAACCCTGAATTGCCAAAACCAGCGGGTCATCAAGAATCTTCCACTTAAGGCCAACCTCAAAATCGCCAACCCCATCGCTTTTGGCTCTAAAATAGTCATTCTCCTGCTCCAACCACTTATAGTAGAAAGAACCAAGCAGTGTGAGTTGGTCAGTGAGACCATATTCAAGATACCAGTTGAGGTTGGTATCTGTATACTTACCGTCGTAAGCCAAACGGTGCCGATCACCTTCACTATCGTAATAATGCTTGCTCTCGAAGTAGTTAAATGCCAACTTATTGTACATCCCGCCCTGTTTGGCGGTCCAAGCCCCGGCAAAAACCTGACTGCTTGATGCCCCAACCAACAACAAAGTAGTTATAAAAACAAAAACTTTAACCTTCATCTCTCTGGCTCCGCGATCGTTAATTTTTTAGATTGATTTTTAAGCCTTCTCAAAAACTACCAAGAGATTGTTACCTAGTGGCTTTTCAATTAAAAATCCAATCGCTATTATGCATTTAACATCACTTCATATTGGTTATTCCTATAATAGATGGGGTGAAAAACAAAAAAGGCCTGCACTTATATTGAAAAGTGCAGGCCTTTTGATGTTTTTTTTTAAAAGCAACAATTTTTATGTGTTATAGAGGCAACTGTTTAAGGGGAAGAGC
>DAOWIX010000044.1 GCA_030640695.1 Deltaproteobacteria bacterium
CTGCGACGCCGGGTCGGCCTCCTCTTCCAAAATGCCGATGACCAACTTTTTTTTCCCACGGTCTTAGAAGACGTCACCTTCGGCCCGCTCAATCTCGGCAAAAGTAAAGAGGAGGCCCTATCCATCTCACACCAGGTTTTACAACGCTTAGGCCTTACCGATTTTGCTGATCGCATCACCTTTAAACTTTCCGGCGGTGAAAAAAAACTTGTCGCCCTGGCTACGGTTCTGGCCATGGAGCCGGACGTCCTTTTACTGGATGAACCAACCGCCGGTCTCGACCACAACACCAAACTCCGATTGATTGAACTGCTCAATGGTTTTACCGATCTTAGCTACCTTGTCATCTCTCACGAATTCGATTTCCTGACCGCCACCACAAATCATATCTACACCCTGGAAAACGGCACAATTGATGTTGATCAAGAGCTCCATATCCACCAACATGAACACGCCCACCTCTCCGGCAAACAACCCCACCGCCACATCTGATTTAAACAGTGGAAAATCTTCACTGGCCAGTCCGATCTGAACTGCCCAGTGAAGATGGTGAAGGCTTTTTGCTCTTTTAACGCTCAGCCTTCTCCAGATCCTTTCTGGCATCGCGATGAAAGTCAACACTCAGATAATCGAGAGTCATCGGCAAATTCAAAACCAGGCGATTGCAGATTTGTATCGACAAGTTACCACTGGTTAAGTCGCACTCAAGCAAGTGGCCCCCCAGGCGGCGGTCGCTGGTGATGAAATGAAAGTGAAAACCCGGAACATTTACCGAAGGCATGAACTCTGGAGTATAGAATCCTACCAGAGAACCTTCAACATCTTTAAGTCGCATCTCCTTTTGGAAGGCCGTCGCTTCCACCAGAGGCGTATAATTTTTCGTTTTCGGAACTGAGCGGGTGCGAATTTGAGAAAAGCTGCCATCGATACGAATGGCATATAACATGTTTGGGGAAGGCAGACAGCGATCCAGAAAACTATTGAGTGCGCTGTAGTCAAGCTGTGACTGTATCTCCTCAACACTGAACGGTTGAAAAAAACAGGCCGCTGCAAATGGAGTCTTTTCATCATCTTTTACCTTATGAACAACTCCATCAACATCAAATTGATAGGCAATGCCGTCAAGCAGAATTAGTTCACCGTTCAAATCATTGAAGGTCCCAATCCCAAAATCACCAAATTGTTTCAATTCTGATATAGTCAAAGGGGTCTCATACAGACCTTCCAAGATGGCATTAATCGGGCTGACCATGAAGAGTTCGTTGTGCACCACAGTATTCTCCCTGAAAAATATTTTTGCTTTCTCCTGCAAATATGCTAAGCATCTCCAACACTTTAACTTTAACAACGTAACTATTCAGCTAACCCGCAAATTCTGGGTACACAATCCCGATTTCCTTCGGAGAATCAGGTTATGTACCCAGAATTTGCTGAAATACGACAATCTATAGAACTTTGTTTACTTACGCTGAATAGCTACCAAATGTTAAGCACCTCTGGAGAAAAAATACAATGGAAATTAAAGAGTTTAAAAGAAAAGATGAAACCCTGGTAGCCACTCTTTCAGGTCGTATGGATGCGATGACCTCCACAGGTTTTACGGATCAGATGGGAGTGTGGACTGAGACCGGTCTCAAAAGTTTCATAATTGACTGTAGCGCACTTGACTACATCAGCAGTGCCGGGTTACGGGCCATTCTGGTGACCGCCAAAAAGATTAAAACCATAAACGGTTCATTACAACTTGCCGCCCTCCAGGAAAACGTGCATAACGTTTTCAGCATATCCGGATTTGACAAAATCATCCCCATTACCGCAACCCTCGACGATGCCCTCAACCAATAATCAAGAACATATTTCAGCCGACCATCTCGAGCTGACGGCAGAGCTTAAGAGCCTGCCTTGTTGCATGGCCTTCGTCAGCGGTCGGGCTCGGCAGTTGGGTTTCAGCTCTAAACGGATTGCGGAGATTGAACTGGTGATCGAGGAGGCCTTGGTCAACATTATGGACTACGCCTATCCCGACCAAAGCGGCTGGCTGAAACTGAAGTTAAAAACCGATCCAGAAGAGAGTCTCAGTCTTATGATCAAAGATCAAGGAGCAGCCTTTAACCCTTTAGAACGAGAAGCCCCAGATCTTGAAGTCGGGCTCATGGAGAGGCCGGTCGGCGGTCTCGGAATTTTCCTGATGAAGGAACTTACCGACGATATCTTCTGGCAACGACAAGGTGACGAAAACTGCCTGACCATCATTTTTGCAAAACGCCATGCCTAAAAACAGACCTCTCATCAGAAAAATATTCTTCATCTGCCTGTTCTCCCTTTTACTGACCTCGGGAGTGATTGAAGCTGAAGCCGGCCCGTTAAAAAAGGTTACTTTTATTCCGCTCTGGGTGCCCCAGGCCCAGTTTGCCGGTTATTACGTTGCCCATGAGACCGGCATCTACAAAGAGCACGGTCTCGAGGTTGAGATCATCAGCGGTGGGCCACAACGCTCGTCATCCGACTATCTTAAAGATAAAAAGGCCGACTTTGCCAGTTTATGGCTGGTTACGGGTCTTGATCTCTGCAATCAAGGAGTTGAAGTCGTCAACCTGGCCCAGATCGTCCAGCGTAGTGCTTTGATGCTGGTCGCCAAAAAGAGTAGCGGCATCCTTAAACCAGCAGATATGGAGGGCCATAAAGTCGGCCTCTGGGGCCCTCCTTTTGAGATCCAGCCTAAAGCTTTTTTCAAGCAATACGGTTTAACCGTTGAACCGCTACAGCAATCCTACTCGATCAACCTCTTCCTGCGCGACGGCGTCGCTGTCGCCTCCGCCATGTGGTATAACGAATACCACAGCATTCTCAATGCCGGAATCGACCCTGACGAACTGACCACCTTCTTCTACCACGAACACAACCTCAACTACCCCGAAGACGGCATCTATGTCCGCAAAGAGACTTGGCAACAAAAACCAGACCTCTGCCGGGCCTTTGTCAAAGCTTCACTCAAAGGCTGGCAGCGGGCCTTTGCTGAACCGGAATTAGCCCTCGACATCACGATGCGCAACCTTAAAAAAGAGCATGTCATCAGCAACCGGACTCATCAAAAATGGATGCTGAAGCGGATGCGCGATATTATCCTGCCGCCGGATGAACAAACCCGCATAGGGCGCTTGAATGAGGAGGATTTCAAACGAGTCACAGAAAACCTCAAAAAACAGAACCTCATTGAAAAAACTCCGAACTTTAACGATTTTTATAAACCACCGGCGGGAGAGTGATATGAATTTACTGCGCCGCCGTGGGATTGCCTTCAAATTGAGCCTTTGGGTCTTAGGCGGGGTGACTTTGGTCATCGCTATCATTTTGACCTTAAATTACAACGTCACCCGACGCCTGATGGTCGAAAAGATCGAAGAGAACGCCTTTAACCTGGCCCAGGCCACCGCCAACCGGATCAACTCCCTTTTAAAAGCAGCAGAAAAGATCCCCGCCGGAGTCGCCCTGACCATTGCCGAGCTCGATCCCAACGATACAGAACTCAAAACCCTGCTGGCAAACCGACTTGAACAAAACCCCGAACTCTTCGGCATCGCGGCCGCCTTCGCCCTCAAGCCTGATGCTACCGACAAGCTTAAGCTCTACTCGCGCTACTATGTCCGCTCTTATGACCGACTCAAAGAGAGTCCGATAAACTACGACTACCGTTTCCACGACTGGTACCAGATCCCCAAAGTAATCGATAAACCACTCTGGAGCGAACCCTATTTCGGCGAGAGCGGAGGCATCGTCATGACCAGCTACTCGACCCCATTTTATCGACAAAAGCTTGGGACTAAGGAGTTTGCCGGCATCGTCTGCGTCGATTTAAGCCTTAATTGGCTGCGCAATGTTGTATCCTCTCTAAAAATCGGCGAAACAGGTTATGCTTTTCTCATCACCCGCAACGGAACTTTTGTTACCCATCCCGATCTTGATCTGGTCATGAACGAAACTATCTTCAGTGTCGCCGAAGCGCGGGGCAATCCCAAAATCCGTGAGATCGGCCGCAGCATGATTGCCGGTGAGAAAGGTTTTACGGCTTTTACCGGGCTGACCAATAACCAAAAATACTGGATGGCCTACACCCCTCTGCCTGCCAATGGCTGGTCACTCGGGGTACTCTTTCCCCAAAATGAACTGATGGCCGATATCCATAATTTAACTAAAAACATGCTCGGCTTAGGCCTCGGCGGCTTCTTCCTGATCATGCTGGTAATCCTGCTGGTCTCTGGAAAAATCACCAAACCGCTACGGGCTTTGGCCAAGAGCGCTGATGCGATCGCTTCAGGAAATCTTGAAACCGCAATTCCGACCCTCAAAACCGAAGATGAAGTCGGTCGGCTGGCCCTCTCTTTTGCCGGCATGCAGCAAGCGCTCAAGGAGTACATCAAAAATCTGACGGAGACCACAGCCGCCAAAGAGCGCATTGAAAGTGAGTTAAACATTGCCAGAGAGATCCAGATGGGCATCCTGCCGAAGATCTTCCCGGCCTTTCCGAACTTGCCTGAATTCAACCTCTACGCCACCATCAAACCAGCCCGCGAGGTCGGCGGCGACCTCTACGACTTCTTCATGATCGATGATCAACATCTCTGCTTTACGGTCGGCGACGTCTCCGGCAAAGGGGTGCCGGCGGCCCTCTTCATGGCGATTACGCAAACCCTGATCAAAACCCGCATCAGCCGATCATCCACCACCACGCTGCATCAGGTCAATAACGATTTGGCCCGCGACAACCCTTCAATGATGTTTGTCACCCTCTTTTTAGGGATTTTCAATATCGTCACTGGCGAGCTCGAGTACTGTAACGGCGGCCATAACCCGCCCTACCGGCTCACCCCCGGGAAATCTGAGCCGGTGCAAGAACTGCCGACAACCGACGGCATCGCCTTAGGCGTTATGGATGATTTCGCCTTTACCGCCAAAAGCATAACCCTGGCCCCGGGCGAGGCCCTCTTTGTCTTTAGCGACGGCGTCACCGAAGCCATGAACCAGCGTGATGAGCTTTTCACAGAAGCCCGCCTCGAAAAGATTCTGGCCCCTTTAGCAAAGCAACCGGTGCGCGAGATCTCTGATCAGGTCATGCAGGAGATCGAAATTTTTGCCGACAACACCCCCCAGAGCGATGACATCACGATCCTGACGATACGTTATATAGGAAAAAAAAGGAATAACGATGAACAAACAACCTCGAAGACAAGCCCGCCTCCATGTCAGGGATGATCTTGCCTTTCTGCCAACGGTTCAGACTTTTATCGAAAATACGACTCTAACCTTCGGCCTCGGCCAGACCGAAGCCCTGGCCTTAACCCTGGCCGGTGAGGAGATCTTCAACTACCTCTGCACCAGCGTCAAGCCCAAGACCGAGATTGAAATCAACTGTTATGAGGGCGGTTACTATGCGGCTCTAAACTTCACCCTGCCGATCCATAATTTTGCCATGCGGGCCTTTAACCTGACCGCGACTATCAACGTCGACGATGAAAAGAGTCTCGACGAGATGGGCCTGATCATCGCCTCCCGCATGGTTGATTACCTTGAGATAAGCCAAAGCGACAGCGGCCACCTGCAACTTTCACTACGCAAAGAAAAAAGCTACCCGAAAGCGCCTGAACATGACCGGACGCCTACCCCTCCACTGACGGAAAAATTTTCAATCGGCACGCCCGATGCCGAAGAGCTAAAATTTTTCATCTCAAATAGCCGCCATTATACGACACCGGATCTTCTACCCCAGGAATTTTATTATCCCGGCAAAATCGTCGACATGGTCAACGCCGGTGACTACCGAGCCGCCATCGTGCGAGATGCCAGCGGCCGTATCGGCGGCGGGATCATCTGGTACTGGAGCTCAAGCAAAATGGTGGAGTGTTACGGCCCCTACATCTTGGCCGATGATACAACCGCAATCCCCCCTAAACTACGCCAAACCATGGCCAAAGCCCTCCTTGAACATTGCCTTAATGCAATTGCCAAGAGTCCGGCGACAGGCCTCCTCAATCGATATCCGAGCCCCGATCTGCCACGACACCACTTTGAATCTCTGGGCACAGTTCTGGAGCACCACAACACCACCCTGCCCACTGAGATCCCGGCCCTCTTTCGCCAAATGCAGGAAGATCCAGGGACAATCGCCTGGGCTCATCCCGATCTCGAACCCTTTTTGCACAGCGAATATCAGCGCCTGACCCTGCCGCGCGAGATTCGTTTAACCCGCGACAGCGGCGAAACCACAGCTGACTTTTCGGTTCTAGCCAGCGAATTTGACCGTTCCCGGCAAAAGGTCACACTGCGCCCCCTATGGGCCGGCAACGATATGAAAAAGAATATCGCTGATCACTTAACCCTTTTTGCCGCAGAAGAACTCGAAAACATCTTCTTTGTCATGGATCTCGGCAGGAGCTGGCAGGCCGCCTTTTTCCCGGCTCTCTCACAAAACGGTTTCACCCCGCGCCTGCTACTACCCTATGGCGGCAAAGGCGACCTTCTGGTTCTGCAAAACACCGGAGCTCCATCATGAGCCCGGTCGCCATCCCTTTAGAAGATCTGGTTCCGGAATATATCAAGCACTTTACCGCCTATATTCCGAGTAAACCCGATGACGAACTCAAAAAACTCTACGGTTGCGATCAGCTCTACCGCCTCAACAACAACGAGAATCCGCTCGGCCCACCCGCCGCCGCCCGGCCCATCATTGAACATTTTTTAGCGCCCGGAGCAGCTATCTACCCCAGCGGCGACGCTTACCATCTGCGCCAGGCCTTAGGTAAAAAATTCGGCCTGGATCCAGACCAGTTTCTGGTCGGCAACGGTGCCAACGAAGTAATCGCTTTCGTCATCAAGGCTTTCTGTCAGGAAGGTGATAACATCGTCACCGCCGACAAAACCTTTGCTGTCTACGAATGGATAGCCGAATTTTCCGGCTTTGCGGCCCGCCTAACCCCACTGTTAGATTTCGCTTTTGATGCCGAAGCCATGCTTGATGCAATCGACAAACGCACCAAGATTCTCTTTATCTGCAATCCCAACAACCCAACCGGCACCTATTGGAACCGGGAGCAACTGACTAATTTTATGGATCGGGTTGACGGTCGTCAAATCGTTGTCATCGACGAAGCCTATTGCGAATTTGTCGAAAAAGAGGATTTTCCCGATGGCATGGAGCTACTGCGCCGCTACCCCAATCTCGTGGTCTTTCGCACGTTCTCCAAGATGTACGCCCTGGCCGGACTGCGCATCGGTTATCTGGCAGGATCGTTGGAAATTGTCGATATCATCCGCCGTACCTGCGTCGTCTATTCGGTCAACACGCTGGCCCAAAGTGCGGCACTCAAAGCCTTAAACGATGATCAACACATCATTCGCACCCGCAATCATATCAGACAAGAAAAAGCCCGGATCCTCCCTTTACTGAACAAACTGGGCCTTGAATATCAGTCCGGCGAAGGCTGTTTCATCATGATAAAGCTACCGATGAGCGATACTCTGGCCTATCGCAAACTTATGACAAAAGGGATCATGATCCGCAGCATGACCGGATTCCGCTTCCCCAACTGGATCCGCGTCAGCATCGGCACCACAGAAGCTATGACGGCCTTTGCCCAAGCACTAACTGAACTTGTTGGAACAGACAATAAACATTTAATTTAGATCTGGAGGGTGTCTAGGAGACTGTCCTAAAATAGTTAAATTATGCCAAAAACATATAAAACCTTACTGTTGCCAGCATTACTCTTATCCATTTGCTTTCTTCTCGGAACCGGTTGTGAGCAATCCGATCGCACTCAAGAAAAAAACATTAATGATTTAGAGATCAAACAAGTCGACCAGCTTAATCGCAAGGCTGAGAACAAGGTGTTCTTTTATCCTGAGACAGCATTGGAGTATATCGCAGAATCGCTTAGGCTTTCTCGAAGGATTGGCTATCTTAAGGGTGAAGCGGAAGCATCTCTACTTGAGGGAGAAGTATTCAAACGGCAAGAAAAAAGTAATGCATCTCTGGAGAGTCATTTAAGGGCAGTTAAGCTGGCGCAAAAAAGTAGTGACCGTGAAATCCTTGCAAGGACAAGGGCCTGGTTGTCTTCCGCGTTAATCGGCGCAAAACGCTTCGATGAGGCAAGATCAAAACTTGGGCAAGCAAGAGAATTAAATGGTGACCGCGATAACAAAACAGCTTTCGACGCCCTCGTTTTTTCAGGTAAACTGGCCGAAACTGAAAATAGCCCGGAAGCGCAAAAAACTTTTCTTTTAGGGGCCTTGAAAATTGCACAAGAGATTGAGAATAAACAGGCAGAAGGGTACGCTTACCATCTGTTGGCCCACAACTGTCGCTCGACAGGTAAAAAAGAAGAGGCTTTTAATTACATAGATTCAGCAATCAGGATTTTTGCTGAGATTGACAACCAGGAATTCGAGTCTTATTGCCTGATCTCTTATGCGTTATGGCTTAAGCAGGAAGCACGCTACCCCGAAGCCCTTGATTCTATAAACCGGGCCCTCGAATTACTGAAAACGACTGAGTTAAAGAATTATTTAGCTAATGCCTACAGAATAGCCGGACAATGCTACTACTCTACAGGCCTTCTCGACAAATGCCTGAATTGTTATCATGTTGCCTTAAAGATTTACGAAAATCTAGGATTTGATGCTCTTGCCGATGAAACTACTGTAGATATCATCGGGGCTTCGATTTTTCTTGATGAACGACAAAAATCAATTGACTATGCCTATCAATTTATCAATGATGGGAGAGCAAAAACTGATTCGCTTCTGGCGCGATTGTACACGAGTATTGCTCTCGCATATTTTATCGACCAACCTGAGGAAGCCATTAAAGTCGCAAGAAAAGCACTGACCTTTGCTGACAACGAAAAGTCTGTGAGTGTCAAAGTTGATGCTCTATCGTTGCTTGCTCATAGTTTAATCGCACTTGAGAGAAACAACGAAGCCAAGAAGTATCTGGAACAAGCAAAATCAATTATCGAAAACCATGATCTTCAGGAGAAAAAGCAGCAAGTTTATAACGATCTTGCCAGATATTATTATAAGCAAGGAGACATCGAGAAAGCTTTGGAATATGTAAATAAAGCCTTGCCTGTTGCCATCTCTTCAGAGAACTTTATCGGGGAGTTTGTTTCGTATTCTCTCCTGCATGATATTTATGAAAAAACCGGAGATTTTAAAAAAGCTGATAACTATTCTCAACTGATTATTGCAATTAGCCATGATCGATGCAAAGATAAACTTATTAAAGAACAAAAAGCTCAAAGCATTAAATATGATTTAAAAGTAAGAAATAAAGAGATCGAACTATTGAAGAAGGAAAAGAGTATCAGAGATCTCAAGTTGAATCGGCAATCCCTGATTACAGCCTTTGTTGCGAGCGCAATGCTGCTGGTTGCCGGACTCGCTTTAGCCATCTCTATCGCCTACAGAAATAACGCCAAAGCACTCAAAGTAGAAGCCCAACTCTCGCGCCAGGATCCACTCACAAAGCTGCTTAACCGGAGGGCCATGTATGAGGTCTTAGAGGTTGAGATTGAGCGCTTTGAGCGAAGCCATAGCCCATTTTCTCTGTTGATGGCTGATATTGATCATTTCAAAAAAATTAATGACAAATATGGTCATGATTGTGGCGATGCTGTTTTAATGATGGTTAGTGAGAGCTTTAAAAATATGACCAGAAAACAAGACAAGATAGCACGCTGGGGTGGAGAGGAGTTTCTGATGATTCTGCCGGAAACCGATTCTGAAGGGGCCGCCAGACTTGCTGAAAAACTGCGGCAAAACTTTGAAAATTCTGTCCTTGAGCACAACTCCGCAAAGCTCAACATTACCATGTCGTTTGGTGTCAGCCAATATATCCCGAATGTGGATATTGACAGATCTATTAAAGCCGCAGACGAAGCCCTCTTTCTGGCTAAAAAAGCCGGGAGAAATCGAGTGATTTGTGCGTAAACAGGGGCGAAAGACAGATAACCGCGTAAACATGGGTGAAGGCCGGGTCTTCACCATCCTTCTGCGCCTCGGCGCACCGGCTATGGTCTCAATGTTTTTCGCAACCCTCTACGCCCTGGTTGATACGATTTTTGTCGCCAAGCTTGGAACCATTCCCTTGGCAGCCATGTCGCTGGCCGTACCGTTGTTCTTTGTCGCCATGTCTCTAAGCAAAGGCGTGGCCGTAGGTGCCCTGGCAACAATGAGTCACGCCCGGGGCCGCGGCGATCACGAACAGGCTAAAAAAATCGCCAAGGCGGCTTACCCGCTAACCTTTCTCTTGATCAGCACCTTATTATTGCTGGCTTTCCCGACCTTCAACCAACCCCTTTTTGCGCTTTTTGATAGTGACCCCAAACTTCTAAATGAAGCTGCCGTCTATACCCGCTGGCTGACCTTGAGTTTCCCTTTCATCGGCTTTGCGATGCTCTGTGAAGCCATCTTCTTCAGCTATGGTGACACCAAGACCCCAATGCTGGCGATGATCGCCGGCAACCTTCTCAATATGGTTCTCGACCCGCTCCTTATTTTCAGTTGCGGCCTGGGGGTGGAGGGAGCCTCACTGGCCTCACTGCTGGGCTGGGCCTTGTCGGGCGCTATCATGTGGCGAGCTCTCACTACTCGAGGACTTGACTATCCCGGTTTGAAATTTTCCCGTAGACACTTTAAAATCTGGCCCCAAATCACTATACTGGGAGCGCCGGTCACCTTATCTATGCTGATTATCCCGGTTTCGACCGCTACCCTCAATTACCTTCTTGCGGCTTTCTGTCCAGCCTATGTCGGGGCCTGGAATTTGAGTTACAGAATCGAACAAATGGTGGTTTTGCCTTTATATGGTCTCTCCGGTGCTCTGATCACGTTTACCGGGTTCAATCTCGGCCTGCAACGTTTCGACCGTATCAGAGCCGGATGTAAAACGGCACTACTCGGCTGCTACATCCTCGTCATTCCGACTATCATTATTTTCTGGTTTCAGGCCGATGAACTCATTGGGATTTTCAAACCCTCACCAGAGGTGTTGGGGCTCGCCACCTTTGCGCTCAAAATCGCTGGCCTGGGCTATCTCTTTGCTCCTTTCGAACTGATCATGACAAGTCTGTCACAAGGGATCAAACAACCAAAATACTCGCTCCTGATCAACTGTCTACGCCTATTGGTTTTAAGGGTTCCACTGGCCCTGCTTTTTTCAAAAATTTGGGGCGGCCACGGCATCTATATAAGCCATCCCGTCTCTTTAACTATCTCCGGTTTGGTCAGCTTCATGATCATGCGCCACCTTCTAAAACAGTGGCCTGAAAAAGATGAAACTCCGGCCAAAAAGCTGCAAGTAAAACTTATTCAAGAAGGTCTAAATCAGCCATTATGACTGAAGAAAATAAGCAACAAAAAATCAACTTCATTGAACCGGGCCAGAAGTGGCAAATCGATCTTTTTCGACCCAAAGATGCCGAAGGTATCGCTCACCTGTTTCGCTCGGTCTACGGGGCTGGCTATCCGATCCGGGCCTATGTCGAGCCCGATCTCTTAAGAGCCGAAAACGCTGCGGCCCGTATCATCTCCAGTGTCGCCAGAACCGTAAACGGTGACATCGTCGGTCATAACGCCCTCTTTCAGAGTGCCCCTTACAAAAAGATCTATGAGGCCGGTGCCGGTCTCGTCCATGCCGATTATCGCGGCGGCCATGGCATTTTCACCGAGCTGGTCGCCCATAACATTGAAGTTGGCAGGAAACATTTCGGAGTCGAGCTGGTCTACGGTGAAACCGTCTGTAACCATGTTTTCTCACAGAAGCTCGCTCATAATCTTGGTTACGCAACCCAGGCTATAGAGGTCGATTTGATGCCAGCAGCGGCTTACAGTCAGGAGAAGAGTGCCCAAGGCCGGGTCTCAACTATGCTTAATTTCAAAACCCTAAAAGCGCGACCCCATACGGTTTACCTACCCCCGCTTTATGAACAACAACTGCGCTTCATTTATGAAACTCTGGACGATAAACGAAACCTCATCCTCGCCGATCAAGCCCTGCCCGTGGATGTAAAGACTCAATTTGAAACCGAGGTTTTTACTTTCGCCGGAGTCGCAAGAATCGCCGTCATCGAATCCGGTAGCGATCTCGTTGAAACCTTAAAAAATGAAGAGCTATGCCTGCAAAAAGAGGGCATCGAAATTTTTCAGGTGTGGCTCAAGCTAGCGACCCCCGATGTCGGGGCAACAACCGAAATTTTAAAACAATCGGGTTATTTCTTGGGCGGTATCCTGCCTCGCTGGTTTGATTCAGACGGTATGCTGATGCAGAAAATCAAAGGTAAACCAAACTGGGAAGGGATGCAGATCCATTTTGATGACGACCGCAAAATCGTCGATCTGGTACGGGCCGACTGGCAAACTCAAATGGCAACTACAACCAAACTGATAAAGATTACCACTAATGAACCTGCAAACTGTTGATACCCTAATTATTGGCGGCGGCCTCAGCGGTATCTATGCCGCCTACCTTTTAGCTCAAAAAAACCAATCTTTTGTCGTCCTTGAAGCCCGGGATCGCCTCGGCGGCCGGATTTTAAGCCCTGAGCATAAGGGTTTTTTTTCCGACCTCGGCCCTTCATGGTATTGGCCCGAGATTCACCCGAAAATGGCGGGTCTCATTCAAGAGCTTGGACTCAAGGGTTATCGCCAGTTTGAAGAGGGGCTGGGCCGTTTTCAACGCCCCAATGGGGAGGTCCAGACGGTTCGCGGCTACACTAACGAACCCCTCTCCTGGCGCCTTGAAGACGGCATGATGGCCCTGATCACAAAACTCTGCGAAGAGCTTTCTGGAAATGCCATTAAACTCAATCACCCAGTCTGCAACATTGAAAAAAAAGGGGCTGAAGCTTGTGTCAGCATCGGTGAACTGGGAAAAGAACCATGGGCTCGATTCAGAGCCAAAAAAGTAATTCTCGCCCTGCCCCCACGACTGGCCGCCTCAACTATACTCTTTACTCCAGACCTACCTGATAACCTGACGCAGGCAATGCTCAAAATCGGCACCTGGATGGCGGGCCAAGCCAAATTTACGGCCCTCTACAAAGAACCTTTCTGGCGTCAGGCAAAACTCTCGGGTCAGGCCTTCAGCCAACGCGGCCCCATGGGCGAGCTTCACGATGCCTCCAATAACGAACAGGTCCCTTACGGATTGACCGGTTTTGTCGGCATCCCGGCGGCCCAACGCCACGACCAGCAACCCCTTATTGAAGCAATTCTCTCTCAACTTGCCCTCATCTACGGCCAAGCCGCAGCTCAGCCGACAACCATTTTCTACAAAGACTGGGCCCGCGAACAATTTACCGCCACTAAATTAGACCAACCACCGATGTACGAACACCCCCTATACCATCCGCCAGCCGGTCAAACCGGTTTCTGGGATGATATTATCCATTTTGCCGGCACCGAAACCGCCACCCAACACGGCGGCTACCTCGAAGGCGCCCTGGCCGCCGCCGAGCGCGCAGTCAGGTAAGCTTTGTAAAAACAGAGACCTTGGGAATAACTTGAAAGCCTGTAATTACCGGACACTAGAAACAACAAATAGGCCTTAAATAACGAATGATGAAAAATAAATTTTTAAAAATAATGAAAAAGTTGGACTTTAATTTAACTGCTTTTGGTTCTACGAGAAGAGTTGTTCAGATAATTTTTCTTGTCACTATTATTTTAATTGGTTACAGGTTTTACAGTTTCACAACGCAGCTTGCAACTGGGATTATTCCGGACATTAACAGACCGCCGGGAGTTGAAGGCTTTCTACCGATTAGTGCACTTATCAGTCTCAAATATTATTTTCAAACCGGAATCATAAATGACGTTCACCCTTCGGGACTTTTAATCTTTCTGTTTATCTCTGTTCTCTCCTTCCTGATAAAAAAAAGTTTCTGTAGTTATGTGTGTCCAATCGGTTTCTTATCCGAGATACTGAGCAAAATTCATTTCAAGCTCTTCAAGGCTGGATTACGGGTAAACAAGTTTATTGATTACCCACTTCGGCTTGTCAAATACGGCCTGCTGGTTTTCTTTATTTATACAATTTTTTTTAAAATGGGCGACTTTGCAATAAAGCAGTTTCTCTACAGTTCATATAATATTATTGCTGACATTAAAATGCTCACGTTTTTTACGGATCTTTCCATGACGGCTGCCATCACTATCGTCTCACTTATAATTCTTTCTGTTTTCATCAAAAATTTCTGGTGCAGATACTTATGCCCCTATGGTGCTTTCCTTGGATTTTTGAGCTTCTTTAGCCCTTTTAAAATAAGGCGCTATGAGAAGAGCTGCATATCATGTGGAAAATGCGACAAGGTTTGCCCATCATCAATCAATGTCAGTAAATCCCGAAATATCATATCTGACGAATGTTTTGCCTGTGGCAAATGTGTTGATGTCTGCCCTTCAAAGGAGACACTTTCTCTCTCTTTGCCTGGTAAGAGATTCAAATTAAAACCTGTCAGTGTCTGTTTTATCGCCATTTTTATATTTTCCGGTGGAACTTTTCTGGCCCGACATACTGAGAACTGGCAGAATAATATCACAAAAAAGGACTATATTAACCATATGGTTGAAAACGGTCTTATTGATGTTCATAAGATTCAAAATTTGAATAAGTTCAAGGCTCACTTGGACAAACGTAGAAAGAGAATACTTATGAAGCAGATGATGGAGAAACAGTAAATAGTGCCCCGCCTAAACAGATCACAAGAAGTCGTCTCTTATTACGAGTTAATAGCATTTTACTGTCATAATTCGTATTACTTGCCGAGTCATGACAACAATCATAGATAAAACTTGCAAATCGTAACAAATGTCGATATATCTGGCGATCTACCAAACAACTCGACAAAAGAGACGACTATGAACATTTCAAATCTATTGACAGATGATGCTATTCTTGCCGAAACCGGCAAACGTATTGCACAGTGTCGACTTGAGCAACAGTTGACTCAGGCGGATGTATCAGAACAGGCCGGAGTATCCAAACGTACGGTTGAGCGGATTGAAGCCGGGGCTTCGGCCCAGATGTCGACAATTATCCGGATTTTGCGAGTCCTTGATCTTTTACCAGGCCTTAATCACCTAATCCCCGAGCCCGGCCCCAGGCCTATGGATCTCCTGAAACTGAAAGGTAAAGTGCGACAACGCGCCTCGTCAAACCGAGGATCTAATCAATCCGACAAAAAATGGTCCTGGGGTGGCGAAGCGTGAGAACGGTTGCCGAGGTTAGACTCTGGGGGCGCACCATTGGCGCAGTCTCCCTCGATGATGGCGCTGATATTGCTGCCTTTGAGTATGATCCGGCATTTTCCGAAAGCGGCATAGAGATCGCACCAATCATGATGCCGCTTTCCAATAGAGTCTACTCCTTCCCCGAATTATCACAAAAAACCTTTCATGGACTACCTGGACTGCTGGCCGATTCACTCCCGGACAAATTCGGGAATGCTCTGATTAACGCCTGGCTCGCCAGACAGGGTCGCAGTCCGGAATCTTTCAACGCCGTCGAGCGCCTTTGCTATACCGGCGCGCGCGGCATGGGGGCGCTGGAGTTTGCGCCCGCAACCGGACCTAAAGTCCGACAGGCCACCAGCATTCAAATTGACAAAATGGTCGATCTCGCATCGGAGATACTAACCCGGCGCCATAATCTGAAAACTTCATTTGCCGACAAAAGCCGGGAACAGGCCTTAAAAGATATTTTAAAAGTCGGCACTTCGGCCGGAGGGGCCCGAGCTAAAGCGGTGATTGCCTGGAACAAATCGACCAATGAAGTACGTTCTGGACAGCTCCTAGCGGACAAGGGGTTTGAATATTGGCTACTCAAATTTGATGGTGTCCGGGGTAACAGAGACAGAGAACTTGATGACCCTAAGGGTTACGGCCTCATTGAATATGCTTATGCAAAAATGGCATCCGACGCCGGAATCAACATGAGCGAATGCCGAATTTTTGCAGAAAATGGCCGACATCACTTTATGACCCGCCGTTTTGACCGCCTTGCCGGAGGCGAAAAACTCCATATGCAATCACTTTGTGCACTGGCCCACTATGATTATAATCTCGCTGGTGCTTACTCTTATGAGCAAGCGCTTTTCGTCATAAGAGGGCTTGGTTTGCCGATGAGTATGATTGAGGAGATGTTTCGGCGGATGACATTTAATATCATCGCCCGCAACCAGGACGATCACGTCAAAAATATCGCCTTCTTAATGGATAAAGCTGGAAGATGGTCGCTCGCACCCGCCTTTGACATGACTTACAGCTTTAATCCTACAGGTGCCTGGACGGCCAATCATCAAATGTCAATGAACGGCAAACGTGACGGTTTCACACTGGAAGATTTCAAAGCCTGCGCAAAATTCACCTCGATGAAACGTGGGCGAGCTCAAGCAATTGTCAATGAAGTGCTCGAAACGGTTTCACACTGGCAAGATTATGCCGAAGAAGTTGGAGTCTCTGGAAGTTTGCGTGATCAGATTCAAAGTACTCTACGGGTAGGAGAATTCGTAAATTCCTAATTTTCAACTCCACAATTTGAGGGGTATTGACTATGTCTGAGAATAAAAAAATTGAAACTTCGGAATGGATTGAGAAAAAGATTGTTGATTTTGTCGAAAATTCGCCAGAAAATTCTCTTAAGAGTGATAAAGCTGAACCCGCCTGGGGCACTCCTTTAGTAGCTTTTGCCCGGGGTGATGATGCTCTGTTTAGCGAGCTTAAAAAAGATATCGGATCATTTCACTGGACTCCGCCTGAGCTTTTCGGGCTGGCTTATCCTGAACTTACAATTGACGCCGATGAGCTTGCGGTAATCTCCTGGATACTGCCGCAAACCCGCTCGACTCGAAAGCTACATCGCCATGAGATCTCCCATCCGTCTGAAGCCTGGAGTCGATCCCGACTTTATGGCGAACAGTTCAATGAACTTCTGCGATCAAGGGTGGTTGATTGGTTGCGGGAAGCTAATATTCCGGCGGTTGCGCCCCTACAGCTCCCGCAATGGCAATGGCAGGAATCCAAACGTTACGGTTTTGCTTCAAACTGGTCGGAACGTCATGCCGCCTATACGGCTGGCCTCGGCACTTTCGGTCTCAGTGACGGCCTGATTACGCCGGTCGGCAAAGCCATGCGCTGCGGCTCGGTTGTTGCCCATTTGCCAGTCGCCCCAGCCCTGCGACCTTATACCGAATATAATGCCTACTGTCTTTTTTACAGCATGGGCACTTGTGGTAAATGTATAGAACGCTGCCCGGCCGGAGCGATTAACCATTCCGGCCATGACAAAAAACGCTGCGCTGCCTATATCGGGGAAGTCACCTCACCTTATGTGGAAAAAAGCTTGGGTGAGCCGGTCAGCAGCTGCGGCCTCTGCCAGGTCGGCATCCCCTGTGAAGCCAGTATTCCGCGCCGGAAATAGAGTAACCCTGATGGCTGAACTATGCTTTCATGCGAACAAAAGGTGCTTTAAAAACCGATATATCAGGGGAGATATATTTGACTGGGAGCACCTTCCTGAGCGGCTTGGGCTCGCTCCCTGATGCGCTGGTAAATAGGTGTCAAATCGGTCTCGATGCCATTCTCTGGACAGAGGCGCACACAGTTAAAGCAGGAGATACAAGGTTCAGCAAAGACCGGCCAGGGAGCCAGCGTTAAAGCCTCAACCGGACATTGAGTGACACATTCGCCGCACTGTGTACAAACTTCATGGTTGATAGTGCGTTGGGGGAGAATTCCTTTAGCGATCTGAAGATTGAGCTTTAGCATCTCAGCGGCCATGGCTCGCGGCTGATATTCAAGTACCTTTTGTGATAAAATGAGAGGTTCGGAATGAACCAAGTTTTTCTCTACCGCATCCACTAAATCATCAAGCAGACGATCATTTGCCGCATCGGGATGGCCCGAGCCCACCGGGTTTTCCAGCTGCCACATCAGCGAATGCACCGCCAGGATCTTGGCCGCAGCAATCACACTATAACCCCGAGCCGTCAGCGCAGCCCCCATCTCTTCCAAAGCCAAAGCACTGGTCGCACCGCCCCAGGTGGCAAAGGGCACTGCATAACCTTGGCTTTTTGCCGGCAAACGCTCGATAAGATCCATAATCAACGGCAGAGCATGGGAAGCATAGACCGGCGATCCGATATAAACCGTAACTGGTTCTTCGATTTCAGTAAGATTCTGCAACACCCGAGTCAGCTGTTCTTTATTTTTACCAATTTCACAAACCGTTACTTCCCGCTTTTTAGACTTCAGTTTTCTTTCAACCACCTTGGCTACATGCCGGGTCGTCCCGGCCGGAGAGCAGTAGAAGATAAAACTTTTGTAGATTTTTTCAGTCATTACCGAAAACCCTTATAGATAGCTGACTTAGAAGAAATTATTTCAGGTATAGTAGCACACCAAGTGCGGATTAATGTAAGACTATTTTTGCAGGGCGGTTTCCATAATAATCGGGCAGTGGTCGCTGCCCATCTGTTCACTGAGATAGTCTATGCTTGTAACCTCGGAGAAAAAATCCCGGTCGACAAAGAAGTAGTCGATACGCCAACCGATATTACGTTGGCGGGCCCCGGCCCGGAAACTCCACCAGGAGTAGACGTCGGCTTTCTCGGGAGAGGTCTGACGCCAGACGTCGACCCAGCCGTTTTCAACCCAATCAGATAACCGGCGACGCTCTTCAGGATGGAAGCCGATTTTACCATCATTCTCCTGAGGCCTGGCAATGTCGATCTCTTGATGACAGCAATTTACATCGCCAGCAAAAATGACGCTCTCTCCAGATTGGCGCAGTTCATTCACGTAAGTGAGAAAAATCTCATAAAAAGCGAGCTTACCCTGCCAGGCCTCTTCAGACTTGCCGCCGTTGGGAAAATAGACCCCGAAAATCCTCAAACCCGGCAGCTTGAGCTGGGCGATGCGACCTTCATGGTCATCATAACCAGGCATCCCGGTAAGGAACTCGACATTTTCAAGACTCTCTTTTTTTACCCAGATAGCAGTACCGGCATAACCGGCTTTAACGGCTGAATGATAGAACTGCAGGTAGTGATCATGATCAGTGAGCTCTTCGGGGAGCTGAGCCGCCTTGGCCTTAGTCTCTTGGAGCAGCAGGACATCGGGATCGTGCTCTCTCAAAAAATTATTAAGCTCCCCTTTTTTAAACACGGCCCGCAGACCATTAACATTCCACGAAGCTATTTTAAGCGTTTTTTTCATCCCCGCATACTCTCCTTGTAAAATTTAAAGCTAACTATTCTGTAGCATATCGAGGGATAAAATAAAAGAGAACCACAAAAAAACAAAAGGGGCTGCAAACTCAATGCAGCCCCTTTTTTCTATGATTTTTTAAATTTTTTCAATAATCGGTAGACATATCAAGAATAGTTAAAAAACCAAGCCAACATCATTCATCCTCAGGCCACCATACATTACCGGGAGCTTCGCCATCATTACCGGTAGCTTTATGCCACGCGGTTGTACTTCCCTCACCTTTACTACCGTTATTCTGGCCACCGCCGGCAAAAGCCAGAGAGGTTACGACCAGCATGGCCGCAACCAAAATAAGCACTACAACTTTTTTCATTTAGAGCCCTCCCCCATCTACATTAAAAGGTTATGGTTGGTGTCGAGTCAGCTGTCTGCAACCATCGTACCGTAACCCCTTCGACCATATACTCTTAAGGATAACGTAGATTCTGAAAAAAGCAATCGACAAAAGTGTTTTTTCGTCGACAATTTTGTCGATGATTTTGCGGGCCGATGCGAACAAACCGGGGGATAAGATTTTCTCTACACCTCTTTACGCTTCTCCTCATCCCTGATTTCGCGACGGAGGAGTTTGCCGACTTTTGATTTGGGGAGCATGTCGCGAAATTCGATATAGCGGGGAATTTTGTAAGGAGCCAGCCGTTTGCGACACCATGCTGTCAGGGTCTCGCCATCGACCCCTTTGGCATCCTCTTTGAGAACAACGATGGCTTTGATGCGCTCACCACAACTGGGATCGGGGATACCCACTGCACAAGCTCCCATAACCGTGGGGTGATCCTGAAGGACAGCTTCGATTTCTGAAGCTGAGATACGGTAAGCCTTATACTTTATGGTATCTGCGGTTCTCTCGACAAACTGAATCTCGCCATTTTCATCGATGCAGACATAGTCGCCCATGCGGTAGAAGATCTCTTCACCTATTTTGACATAGGCAAGTTCGGTCTCTTCCGGTTTGTTCCAGTAATTTTTAATCGTATAGAGTGAGGTCACCAATAGTTCTCCAGTGGCTCCTACC
>DAOWIX010000073.1 GCA_030640695.1 Deltaproteobacteria bacterium
AATTGTTTGTAGCGTTTATTCCAGGTCTGGTGTGAGAGCTTTACCTTGTGGCGTTTCAGGGTGCTGTAGACCTCATCGATTTCATCCTGGTTGACCAGGTTGCGCAAGCCCACATTTGTGGTGTTGTTCTTGGGGATCATAATGGTGATGTTACTGTCGAGGATCACCATTATGTAAAAGTTCTGAATCTCTTCGCAGACTTCACGTTGTTCTATGGCTTTGATCTCGCCGACGCCATGTCCGGGGTAGACTGCCAGATCCCCAATATTAAAGACGTTGATTGTCTGTTTTTCCATGGTTAGTTGATTTCCATTAATTTAGTTGTAGTTCTTGGGCTGGAAAAGATGGTGTCGTTGCATCATCAAGAGAGGCTGTGATATTATTTTTCTTGGCAAAGATGATACTGACATGATATGGCCCGGCGGCTGGAAATTAGTATCGTTTGAAAATGAGTGTCACTTCATAAACGATCATGTTTCGGCAAGCGGGCTCTATCTCGAATTGTTGGACAAGCCAATATAACACATCACACTCTTTTGTTCAACCGCCTAATTTTTAGTACCTTACAGAACATTTTCTTGTAAAAAACAAGAAAATGTTCTGTAAGAGTACTTATTTTCGGTTCGAAAAAGCCGCTTTTGGGTTGCGGGTCTCGACCCCGCATTAAGTCTTTCCCCTAATTTTTGTTAAGCGTTGGTGCAGCTACAGAGTATGGATTTTTTGCCGATCATCATTGCAGCAGGGTTGGGGCTGATTTTTGGCAGCTTTTTTAATGTCTGTATCTATCGTATACCCCGTGATCTCTCAGTGGTATCGCCGCCATCACATTGTCCGAATTGCGGGCGAACGTTACCATTTTGGCTCAATGTGCCATTACTGACTTATCTTTTTTTGCGGGGGCGCTGTTTTTTTTGTCATCAGCCAATAGCTTTGCAATATCCTCTGGTCGAAGCTTTTACCGGCCTGCTTTTTGGGGCCGCCACCTTGAGGTTTGGCCTCTCGCCATCTCTGGCAGGAGCTTTGTTGTTGATCTCCCTTCTGGTGCCGATCATTTTTATAGATCTTGAACATCAGATTATTCCGGATCGTTTCAGCCTTACGGGGATTGTTTTAGGTCTGGCTGGGGCCTGGTGGTGGGTGCCGATGCCGTGGTGGGAATCGTTGCTCGGTGCTCTTTTGGGTTGGTTCTCTCTGTGGTTGGTGGCGACAGGCTATTACTATGCAACCGGACGTGATGGCATGGGGGGTGGCGATCTTAAACTGTTGGCCATGCTCGGAGCTTTTTTAGGTTACAAGGCGCTTTTGCCGATTATTTTGCTGAGTTCGTTAAGTGGTGCCGTGATTGGTTTAGGATTAGTGTTTTGGAAAGGTAAAGATGGCCGTTACGCCATTCCATTCGGACCCTTTCTGGCCGCCGGCGGCCTTCTTTATCTCTTTTACGGTCCGCAAGTAGTTGAACTCTATTGGGAACTTATGTTGCCGTCGTAACCGGTTGCAACCAGATAGATCTCTGTCGAAGTTTTGCGGCTGGCTTTAGGTTTGGCCAGAGTAACTTTGCTAAAACATTTTTTAAGTTGCAGTTGGAATGATTTCAGTTCATTGCCTTGAAAGACCTTGCAGATGAAAAATCCGCCATCTGCCAGACGTTCTTTGACGAGGATCAAGGCCTGCTCAAGAATAGCGATGGAGTTAGCCTGGTCGGTTGCTTTGATGCCGGTCAGATTGGGGGCCAGGTCGGAAACCGCTCCGTCAAGGGGCGGTGCGATCAGGGCATCTATGCGGGCCCCGGTTTCAGGATCCAGAATATCTGCGACCAGGGTTTTGCAGGGTGGTGCGGGCAGATCGGCGATGCTTTGCAAGTCGAGGCCGAGGACGACTCCTGAGGTTCCCACTCGTTTGGCAATATACTCCATCCAGCCACCGGGAGCGGCTCCCAGTTCAAGGATTTTCTGACCCTTTTTGAAAACCTTGAAACGGGAGTCAAGTTCTTCTATTTTATAGGTCGCCCGGGAGCGTTTACCTTCACGTTTTGCCTGGCGGTAGTAACCATCTTGTCGATTGAATGCCATAAGTTTAATTTAAATTGACTGATTATTGAAATTTGAGAACTCCGCCGACTTTTGCTTCGTCCTATTGAATGGGGTCAAAGCTTGACAAAAGCTATTTGAGGTTTAGCGACTAATTCATACGTTCCGATACGCATTTGTCAAGCACTGACCCCGCCTGCGGAGGTTTGGAGAAGACTAAAACCTATGCTCGTCCTGTCTTGGGTGGGGTCATTGCTTGATAATTGGCGGCCGATATGATTGTTTAAACCTAATAGCTAACCCGCCATTTGTCAAGCTTTGACCCCGTCGGAGAGGGCGAAGCAAAGCCCCAAGCTACCAGCTGTAAATTGACCAGTAAATTATTTAAAAAATTTTTAAAAGGAAATTCTTTTGCCAAATAATAAAATAGATGAAATTATTGCGGCGCTGACCATCCGAATGCCGCAGCTGTTAAACGATGCGGAGGGCATTAACGACGATCTTGCCCTGAGTCTGGGAACCTTGACAGGATCTGAGATTTTCTCTTTACTCCCATTGACCAATCGGGTCAGGCGCCATCACTGTGGTCAGAAAATTGCGCTTTGTGCGATCACCAATGCCAAATCGGGGCGCTGTCCAGAGGATTGCGCCTTTTGTGCCCAGTCGATCTCCTATGATACCGGAGTCGAGACTTTTCCTATGATTAGTGTGCCCGAACTGGCTGATCGGGCCCGTGAAGCCACGGCTTACGGCGTCGAAAACTTCTCGATTGTGACCAGCGGGACGGCTGTTGATTGCTCTCAAGAAAAAGCCGCAGTGAGAGCGATGCTGAAAGAGATTGGAGAGCTGAAAATGGCACCTTGTGCTTCTCTGGGTTTTCTCGATGCGGACACGGCCAGTCAATATCGTCAGGCCGGTCTCAAACATTACCATCACAATCTTGAAACATCCCGCAGCTTTTTTTCGCAAATCTGTACTTCTCATGATTATGAGGTGGCGGTGGCCACGGTGAAAACCGCCAAAGAGGCTGGTCTTTATGTCTGCAGTGGTGGGATTGTGGGGCTCGGTGAGAGTTGGGCTCAGCGGGTCGAGTTGGCCCTGGCCTTGCGCGATCTTCAGGTTGACTCGATTCCGCTTAATTTTCTGCAACCGGTCAGCGGTACACCGTTGGCAGATGAACCGGGTTTGACACCGTATCAGGCGTTGTTGACGATTGCCATGTTTCGTCTGGTTTGTCCGACTTGCGATATCCGCATCTGCGGTGGTCGGCAACGGACCTTCGGAGATTTTCAGTCGTTGCTTTTTGCGGCTGGCGCGAATGGCCTGATGGTTGGCAACTATCTGACTACCAGTGGTCGTCAATGGCAGGATGATAGTCGTCTTCTCGATGACTGGGCGGCTTTTGATGAGGGGTTGGCGGATGAGTGATAGTTTTTCGCAAAAGTCAATGCTGGCAGATCTTAAAGTCGAACTCGATGGTCTTGAAGAGGTTGGTCAGCTGCGCTTCATGCGCACTGTAAGTGGCCCGCAACAGGCCCATACGATGCTCGATGGTCGTCCGATTCTTCTTCTTTGCTCCAATAATTACCTTGGTTTGGCCAATCATCCAAGGCTCCGCATTGCGGGGCAAAAGGCGGTTGAACAATATGGCTGCTCGGCCGGCGCTTCACGTCTGATCTCAGGGACTATGCGCTTGCACGGGGAGCTGGAAGAGGCCTTGGCCGCTTTTAAAAAAGTTCCGAAAGTTCTGGTCTTTAATAGTGGGTATGTTGCTAATCTGGCACTTTTAACCACTCTGGTAGGGGCCGGTGATGTGATCTACAGCGACTCTTTAAATCATGCCAGTATCGTTGATGGCTGTCGTTTGAGTCGGGCCCAGCTCAAGATCTATCGTCATTGTGATATCGCACACCTTGAAGAGTTGTTAAAAGGTAGCGCCGCAACTTTCAGGCGGCGCTTGATCGTTACCGATAGTGTTTTCAGCATGGATGGTGATATTGCGCCCTTACCTGAGGTTGCGGCTCTGGCGCGCCGTTACGATGCTGTTGTGATGGTTGATGACGCTCATGCGACCGGCGTTTTAGGGGCTGGTGGTCGGGGTTCGGCCGAGCATTTCGGACTTGACTATAATGATCTTGATTTGCAGATGGGGACCTTGGGCAAGGCGCTCGGCAGTTGTGGGGCGTATGTTGCTGGAGCCCCACAATTTATCGATTATCTGATCAATAAAGCTCGCAGCTTCATCTACTCAACAGCTTTACCACCGGCGGCTCTTGGGGCATCGCTAGCGGCGGTTGAACTGCTTTCCGAGGAGCCTGGACGGGTGGCCAGGCTTAGATCTTTGACCGACTATTTTCGTCAAGGTCTGCGTCGCCTTGAGATTGCGGTAAGCGATGATCCGACGCCAATTGTCCCGGTGGTGGTGGGTGATCCGCAAAGAACTATGGCTTTGAGTGCCTGGTTTCTTGAACACGGGGTCTTTATCCAGGGGATTCGTCCGCCGACGGTAGCTCCTGGGCAATCCTTGCTCCGGGTGACCATCAGTGCCGATTTGGAATACTCCGATCTTGACCGAGTGCTTGCGCTTTTCGCCGAACGCCGCAATGAATTTAAGCTTTGATGAAAAAAGATATTTAAAAATAGCTTGACAATTACAACCCCTTATATTAAAAGTCTGCCCTTCGTTTTTGCCGCCCTGTTTGGTAGGGCCTTAAGTGATTTAAGGATGATGCTGATTTCGGTTTATTGATTTTGACCGAATGTTTTTTTTGGAGATATATATAATGAAGACCTATGTAGCTAAGCCTGGACAGTTTGAACAAAAATGGCACCTTATAGATGCCCGCGGCCAGGTTCTCGGACGTCTGGCCAGTGAGGTTGCCCGGATTTTACGGGGTAAAGATAAGCCTATTTTTACACCCCATGTCGATACCGGTGATTATGTCGTGATCGTTAATGCTGCTAATGTCCGCTTGACTGGTAATAAACTTAGTGATAAAACATATTATCATCATACCGGTTATCCGGGCGGGATCAAATCGATTACGGCAGCTGAATTGATGGAAAAAAATCCGACAGAGATTATCAATAATGCGGTTAAAGGGATGTTGCCGAAGAATAAATTAGGTAGCCAGTTGTTGAAAAAATTGAAAATCTATGCGGGATCCGAGCATTCCCATCAGGCTCAGCAACCGATGGCCAGAGAGATATAATAAGAATTTTATTCTACTTAATAATATATTTTAAAACAGTTACTATTTTTAAGGTTTTGATATGACAGCGACAAGGTTTTATGCGACGGGCAAAAGAAAATCAGCGATTGCCAAAGTCTGGCTCAGTGAAGGAACTGGTGATATCAAAGTTAACGGCCGTCCAGCCGAAGACTATTTTACTATGGATACGGCGCGTGAGATGGTCTTTCAGCCGCTTTCTGTAACCGAGAGTGGTAATAAGTTTGATTTCATGATTAAAGTTTCAGGTGGTGGTATTGCCGGTCAGGCTGGTGCGGTAAAACATGGCATCAGCAAGGCTTTGCTGGAATTTGATTCTGAAATGCGTGGTCTACTAAAGAAAGCGGGTTACCTAACCCGTGACGCGCGAATTAAGGAGCGCAAAAAATACGGCCAACGCGGTGCTCGGGCTCGCTTCCAGTTCTCTAAACGTTAAATCGATACTGGAAAGAGACAAAATTGACACCAAAGGGAGGCCGCGAAAACGGCCTCCCTTTTTTCGTTTGTAAAGGAGAGAAATGTTGTGAAAACAAAAGTAGCGATTATTGGAGCCAGCGGTTATACTGGGGTTGAGCTTATGCGGATTTTAGCTGGTCACCCCGAGGTTGAGCTAATGGCGGTTACTTCGCGCCAGCATGTCGGCATGCCGGTAGCCGATTTTTTCCCTTCGCTCAGGGATATTGTCAAACTTTCCTTTATGGATAATAAGGTAGAAGAGATCGCCGATCTGGCCGACCTGATTTTTACTGCCCTGCCGCATAAAGCGGCCATTGAGGTGGTGGCCGAGCTTCATGGTGCGGGTAAAAGAGTGGTCGATTTGAGCGCCGATTATCGTTTCAGCGATCGGGCTCTGTATGAGACCTGGTATCAGCCCCATACCGCACCGGATCTATTGGCTGAGGCGGTTTACGGTTTGCCGGAACTTTTTCGGGCCGGGATTCCTGGAGCCCGGGTAGTTGGTAATCCTGGTTGTTATCCGACCAGCGTCATTCTGCCGTTGGCTCCGATTCTCCCCTTGGGCCTGATCGAACCTAAGTCAACAATTGTCGTTGATGCCAAATCGGGAACCAGTGGGGCTGGTCGGAGTTTAAGTGTCGGATCGCTCTACTGCGAGGTCAACGAGAATTTCAAACCCTATAAGGCCGGCAACCACCGGCATCAACCGGAGATGGTGGAACAGCTCGAGCGGGCTTCAGGAATTGCTCCGCAACTATTGTTTGTGCCCCACCTGCTACCGGTTAACCGGGGTATTCTTTCCTCAATCTATCTGCCTCTATCGCGAGATGTGACTGCGACTGAGATTGAAGAGGCTCTTGAACAGACTTATGGGAAGGAGACTTTTGTGCGGCTTTTGCCAGCTGGTACATTGCCGACCCTTAACGCGGTACGGGGGAGTAATTATTGTGATATCGGTTATGTCCTCGCCCCCGGACAGCGCAGCTTGATCCTCTTTTCGGCTATCGATAATCTGGTTAAAGGGGCCGCTGGCCAGGCGGTTCAGAATATGAACCTGATGCTGGGGCTGCCAGAAGAGATGGGCTTGTTGACGGTCGCTCTGGTACCTTAATGTAGACATTAAAGCCTCTATTAAGAAGATAAGGAGATGTAGATGAAAAAGATGAATGGAGCCCAGATACTCCTTGAAATATTGCAGGAACAGGGAGTTGAGGTAATTTTTGGTTATCCCGGCGGGGCCGTGATTAATCTTTATGACCATCTGCCGGAATATTCGTGTCGACATATCCTGGTGCGACATGAACAGGCCGCGGTGCATGCCGCTGACGGTTACGCTCGGGCTACCGGTAAGGTCGGGGTGGCCCTGGTGACTTCTGGTCCCGGGGCGACGAATACGGTAACCGGGCTTGCGACAGCCAATATGGATTCAATCCCGATGGTGGTCTTTACCGGTCAGGTGCCGACCCCTTTGATAGGTAATGACGCCTTTCAGGAGGCCGATATTGTCGGTATCACCAGACCCTGTACCAAACATAATTTTCTGGTTAAAAAAATTGAAGATCTGGAGCGGATTGTTAACGAAGCTTTTCATATTGCTGCTAGCGGTCGTCCGGGTCCGGTTCTGGTTGATTTGCCCAAAGATATTATTGCCGGTATGGGAGTGAAAAAGAAGGCTGTAAAACCTTCGCTTCCGGGCTATAATCCCAATTATACAGGTCATCCCGGCCAGATCCAGCGGGCCATGGAGATGCTTTTTGAGGCCAAACGTCCCCTTTTCTACGTCGGTGGTGGAGTCATTCTGGCCGATGCCGCCGCTCAATTGACCGAGCTTGCTTGTCTTCTTAATATCCCGGTAACCACAACCCTGATGGGGCTTGGCGCTTTTCCTGAAAATGACTATCTCTCTCTGGGCATGTTAGGGATGCATGGTACTTATCGGGCCAATATGGCGGTTACGGAAAGTGATGTACTGGTCGCTTTCGGAGCGCGTTTCGATGATCGAGTTACCGGGCGTATCGACAAATTTGCAGCTGATGCCAGGATTATTCACGTTGATATAGACCCCACTTCGATCAGTAAAAATGTTGATGTCGATATTCCGATTGTCGGTGATCTTCTGGACGTCCTGAAGAAGATGCTTGAAGTGGCTAAGGCCTCTAAGGTTGAGGCTGATAAATGTGCTGTTGGCCACGATGGTTGGCTTCGCCAGATCGCCTGCTGGCGGGATCTGCATAAACTTTCTTACGTGCAGGACGAAGTTATAAAACCCCAGTTTGTGGTCGAGAAAATCAGTGAACTGGCGCAAGCCTACGATCCCATTATCAGTACTGAGGTGGGCCAGAATCAGATGTGGGCAGCTCAGTTTTTCACCTTTACCAAACCTCGCAGCTGGTTGACCTCCGGTGGTCTCGGAACCATGGGTTACGGTTTGCCGGCCGCAATGGGAGCCCAGGTCGCCTTTCCCGACCGTCTGGTCATTGATATCGCTGGTGACGGCAGTATCCAGATGAACAGCCAGGAGTTAGCTACCGTGGTGCAGTATAATCTGCCGGTTAAGGTAATTATCCTTAAC
>DAOWIX010000021.1 GCA_030640695.1 Deltaproteobacteria bacterium
GGCACCGAAATTACCGTCAAGGGCTCCTGCTCGGACGATGTCGGCTGGCTCAACTGCGGTGCTAAGATAACGGTTTTAGGGGATGTCGCCAATGGCGCCCATAACGCTGGAGCTCAGGGCATACTCTATGTCCAGGGCGGCGCTGGTGCCCGTTGCGATACGATGACCAAGTTCAACCCCCGCTTTGCCCCATTGCATTCCTGGTATTTTCGCGATGTCGGCGCCTCCTTTGCCGAATTCAAGGCTGGCGGTATCGCCGTCGTCTGCGGCGTAAATCCCAGACACCCGGGAAATGTCTTAGGCTATCGCCCCTGTATCGGTATGGTTGGCGGAACCATCTATTTTCGCGGCCAAGCCGACGACCACAGCGCCAAAGACAGTCGTATTGAGGTCTTAACCAATCAGGATTGGGAGTGGTTAAATGAAAACATGCAACCCTATCTCAAAGCGATCAACCGACTCTATTATCTCAAAGAGTTAACAAAAGATCGTGGTGATTGGCAAAAAATAGTCGCCCTGACCCCGCAAGAGCGTAACGATCTCGGCGGTGACTCACTACCAATGTCCAGGTTTCGTCTCGAAAATTGGGATCAGGAGGTCGGTAAAGGCGGCATCGTCGGCGATCTCCTACCAATCGAAGATCGTACCATTCTTCCCTACATAGCTTTTGCTGATGACCGACGTTTCTACCCGACCTGGGATAACGACCGCTATCAGGCACCTTGTACTTACAACTGCCCAACCGATATTCCGACCCAACTGCGCACCCGCCTGATTCGGGAAGGCCGTCTCGAAGAGATGCTCAATCTGGTTCTTGAATATTCCCCTCTGCCGGCAACCGTCTGCGGTGAAGTCTGCCCGAACCCATGCATGGAGGCCTGTAGCCGCTCGGTTTTTCTCAAAGAACCGGTCGAAATTGGTTTCCTGGGTAGCTTGAGTCTTGATCTTCCGGCTCCGGAAAAAGCCAAAGAGCGCCCCGAAAAAGTCGCCGTCATCGGCGGCGGCCCGGCTGGACTGGCGGCCGCCTGGAAACTCGCTTTAGAAGGTGTAAAAGTAACAATTTTTGAGCGCGAAGCTGAACTCGGTGGCAAGATCTATCTCTGTATTCCAGAGGATCGCCTGCCTCGCAATATTTTAAACAGCGAACTTGAACGTTTCGCTTCCTTAGGAATCGAGATTAAAACCGATCAAGTGATCGGTGCCGAGGCTTTTAACGAGATCAAAAATGAGTACGACGCCGTCGTCTTAGCCAGCGGCGCCCACGCACCGCGCATGATCCCCTTTCCCGGTTACGAAGATGTGATCCCTGGAATTGTTTTCTTAAAAGCGATCAACAACCGGCAGCCGATGAGTATGGAAGGCAAACGGGTAGTGATTATCGGAGCTGGTAATGTCGGCATGGATATTGCCGTTGAAGCCTACAATCTGGGAGCTGACTCGGTAATTGCCGTCGACATTCAGGCCCCGGCCAGTTTCGGCAAGGAACAGGAGATGGCAGCCGCTCGCGGCACCCAGATTCTCTACCCCAAATTCACCGATCGTTATGTTAAAAAAGAGAAGAAGATCTATTTTAAAGATGGTAGCTTCCTTGATGTCGATGCAGTTCTGATCTCGATTGGTGAGAGCCCGGAACTTGAATATCTACCGGAAGAGGTTAACCGTGAACGCGGTTACCTGACGATTGATGAGTGGGGTCGCACCAACCAGGAAAAACTTTACGCGGTTGGTGATGTCACGGCTCCGGGCCTGATTACTCATGCCTTGGGTACCGGACGCCATGCAGCCCAGGCAGTTATTGCAGACTTTGACGACACTACTCTGCCCGACCGCTCAACCACGATGGTCGATTATAATCGCATAAAAGGTGAATATTACGAACGCGACCGCCAGAAAGAGGGCGAAGATGGGGATACTGAAGCCTTGCGCTGCCTCTCCTGTGGCACCTGTCGTGACTGTAGTACCTGTGAAGAGTCCTGTTTTCGCGGTGCGATCACACGTCAAGAGACCGAAGATGGCGCTTATCAATATGTCGTTGACGAAAACTTATGTATTGGCTGTGGCTTTTGCGCAGCTGTCTGCCCCTGCGGCATCTGGCAAATGAATCCGGCGGAATAACGGGTTCATCTGCGTCGTTAAGCGGCAGCCTTCGTCACTGCGGCGTACTATCCGTACGCCTCATTCCTTAGGCTTTGCTTGCCTAGCATCTAAACCCGTTATTCCACCGGATTGCCTGATAAGTAAACTTCGCTTTGCTCTCTTTCAAGTCGATACACGGAGAGCTTAAAGAGGGGCAAGCCCCTCTTTTGCGAAATCTCACACTTGCTGGCTTTAAGGGCACAGACAATCACGAAAGAGCTTTTTTAATCTGCAATCGGCAAATCGACAGGGTTTTACTGACCCCTGCCGACTGACCACTGGCCACTAACTTATGTGTGGAATAATCGGCGTTTATAATCATCCGGAAGCTAGTAACCTGGCTTATCTCGGGCTCTATGCAATGCAGCATCGAGGCCAAGAGAGTGCCGGTATCATTTCGACTGATGGAAATAATTTCTTCTCCCACAAGTCGATGGGTCTAGTTGCTGACATCTTTCCCCTTGAAAAGATCGAAAGCCTGCGCGGCTCGATGGCTCTCGGCCATGTCCGTTATTCGACTACCGGTGCCAGCCTGCTCAATAACAGCCAGCCGTTCATGATCAACTATGCTCATGGCACCCTGGTTATCGCTCACAACGGTAACCTTGTTAACGGTGAAGAGATAAAACGTGACCTTGTAATCAAGGGTTCGATCTTCCAGTCGTCGATGGATACCGAGGTGATCATGCACCTGATAGCCGGCTACCAGGAGCCTGATCTCGTGGAAAGCATAGCTGCTGCCTTAAAGCGCGTCAGTGGAGCCTACTCACTGGTTTTCATGAATCAGGATCGCCTGATTGCGGCCCGTGATCCACGTGGAATTCGCCCCCTGGTCCTCGGGAAAATGGGAGATACCTACATCGTCGCCTCTGAATCATGTGTCTTTGACCTGCTTGAAGCCGAATTTGTCCGTGAGATTGAGCCCGGTGAAATTTTGGTTATCAGTGGCGATGGCCTGCAGTCATACCATCCTTTTCCGGTTCATAAACCAGCCAACTGTATCTTTGAACACATCTATTTTGCCAGACCTGACAGTGTTCTCTTTGGCGATACCGTCTATGATGTACGCAAAAAACTGGGCCGCCTCCTGGCCCGTGAACATCCGATCGAGGCTGACATGGTGGTTCCCGTGCCCGATTCCGGGATTCCGGCTGCCATTGGCTACGCTCAGGAACTTAATATCCCTTGGGAACTGGCCCTGATCCGCAACCACTACGTCGGCCGAACTTTTATCGAGCCAAGTCAATCTATCCGTCATTTCGGCGTCAAGATTAAACCTAATGCGATCAGGAGTATGTTTGCCGGCAAACGGGTAGTGGTCGTCGATGATTCGATAGTGCGCGGAACCACAGCCCGCAAAATCATCAAGATGATCCGGGCAGCCGGAGCCAAAGAGATCCATGTGCGCATCAGTTCACCGCCAACTGACTTTCCCTGCTACTATGGCATTGACACGCCGACCCGAACAGAGTTGATTGCCTCAAGCCACTCTATTGACGATATCCGCCGCTATATCACAGCCGACACCTTGGGCTATATTGACAGCAAAGCTCTGACTGAAGCAGTCAATTGCCAACACAGTTTTTGCGATGCCTGTTTTACCGGCAATTATCCAATCACCTTTCCCGGCATCGAAGGCGCCCAACCTCGACAACCAACCCTATTCTGAAGAAAATATGAATAATCGATCCAGTGACCCTCAACCTTGGAAATTGATCAAACAGAAGTCCGGACCCAGCCTTAAGGTTTTTGCCAGCCGCATCGAATATCGTTTAAACCCGCGCAATGGCAAAGAACTTGAGTGCCTGATTCTCGATTCAAAAGACTGGGTCAATGTAGTTGCCTTGACTCCGGCCAAAGAGACAGTACTGGTCAAACAGTTCCGGTTCGGTAGTGCCAGTGTTACGATTGAGATTCCCGGCGGAGTTATTGATGCGGGCGAAAGTCATGCCGACGCAGCCAAGCGAGAGTTACGCGAAGAGACCGGATATTCAGCCGACAAATGGACCTATCTTGGGGCAACTGAACCCAATCCGGCCATTCTGAACAATCTCTGCCACCACTGGTTGGCTGAAGATGTCATTCAAAAACACAATGTAAGCCCGGATGATGGTGAAGATATAACTGTAATTACCGCCGATCTTGAGGAGATTAAAGAAGCAGTAAACTCCGGTCGCATGCGGCACGCCCTGGCCATTGCCGGACTCGCAAAAGTTTTCGATCTAAGAAAGAATCAAAATATTTTTTAGCCACGAAATACACGAAAAATTTCTTTTGTATATTCCGTCTCTTTCGTGGCCAGTGGGAAAGAAATGAAAATCGCTCTGGCTCAGCTTAATCCCACAGTGGGGGATCTCAACGGTAACCTGGAAAAGTTAAAGTTAAGCCTTTCTGAAATCAGCCCGGTTGGTGCTGACCTAGTCATCCTGCCGGAACTGTTTTTGACTGGCTACCCGCCTCGTGACCTGCTTGACCGCAACTCTTTTATAGATCGCTGTGAAGATGCGCTGCAGGAACTCACAAAGTTCTCCACCCTTTATCCGCAAACAGCCATCCTCGTGGGCACCATCAGCCGCTGTCAATTGACACATGGAAAAAAACTGTACAACAGCGCCATCTTGATCGAGAACGGCAAAACTCTTTTTACACAGTCCAAGACTCTTCTACCAGCCTATGATGTTTTTGATGAAAACCGCTATTTCGAGCCAGCCCAAGAAGTCGCTGTCTACCCTTTCAGGAGTGAAATTCTCGGAATCTCGATCTGTGAAGATGCCTGGAATGAGGCTGATGCGCCCCTGCCTTACCTCTATGAACAAAACCCCCTCGAACAACTGCAAAGAGCCGGAGCGACCCTGCTTATCAATCTTTCGGCTTCGCCTTACTATCTCGGGAAGGAGAAGCAGCGCCTGGAGACATTGGCGCGACAGAGTGAAAAACTAAAACTTCCGATGTTGATGGTCAACCAGGTGGGTGGCAATGATGAACTTATCTTTGACGGCTGCAGTCTGGCTTTGAATTCTCAGGGAGAGGAGGTTTGTAAAGCGGCTCAGTTTAGCGAAGAGATTTTATTTGTCGATCCTGAAAACCTTAAACCCGAAAAGTGCAGCAAGGATGCTAAGATCAAACAACCAGAAACGGCCTCTTCGGTTCTCTATTCAGATCCCATGGAGCAGCTTGAAAAGGCCCTGGTTCTTGGCATCAGCGACTATTTCAGGAAATGCGGTTTTGCGCAGGCGGTTATCGGCCTCTCCGGCGGTATCGATTCAGCTTTGACCTGCGCCCTGGCGGTCAAGGCTTTAGGAGCCGATAATGTCTGGGGCATTACCATGCCCTCGCCCTACTCTTCCGGCGGCAGCATTGAAGACTCACGTATTCTGGCAAAACACCTTGGCATCCGTTTTGATATCGTGCCGATCAACTCCATCTACCAAGACTACCTTGACACGCTGAAACCACTCTTTGCAGAACGACCGATGGATCTTACTGAAGAGAATATTCAGGCTCGGATTCGCGGCAACCTTTTGATGGCCACCGCCAACAAATTCGGATGTCTGCTTCTGGCTACCGGCAACAAGAGTGAGATGGCGGTCGGCTACTGTACCCTCTATGGTGATATGAGCGGCGGTTTGGCGCCAATCTCAGATTTGCCCAAAGGAATGGTCTACGAACTCTCTCACTATCTCAACCGGGAGGAGATTATTATCCCGCCGGCAACCCTGACCAAGGATCCTTCCGCCGAACTCCGCCCCGATCAAAAAGATCAGGACTCCCTGCCCCCTTATGATCTACTCGACAAAGTTCTGGCTTTATATATTGACGAAAGTCTCGATGCGGCAACCATCGCTGATCGGGAAAGCTTCCCCCTGGAGACCGTCTCGGGAATAATTTCCTCGGTTAATCGTAACGAATACAAACGCCGCCAAGCCCCTCCCGGCCTCAAAGTAACCAGCAAAGCCTTCGGCTCCGGCCGCCGCATGCCGATTGCAGCTCGGTTTTGATCAGTGGACAGCGGGCAGATAAATAATAAAAACTGAACCCTGCCCGATTTCCGACGTAAAAGTCAGGAGACCTTCGTGTTGCGAGATGATTGAGTGACAAGTGGATAACCCGAGACCATTACCAAGCTCTCTGGTGGTAAAATAGGGATCAAAAATCTTATCAATGAGATCCGGCGCAATCCCGCAACCTTCATCCTCTACCGTAATCTTGAGAAGTTTAGCGGCTGCCAAAGGGATCACGCCATCTTTCGGATTGCAAATGTTTTCAGCCCGAAGATAGATGTTACCTCCTTTGCCAGGCATCGCCAACTGGGCATTAATCACGAGATTAGATATAACCTGGCTCAACTGCCCCTCGTCGACATCTGCTGACCATAAGCCATCGGCAATATCGATATGTAATTTAACACTGCTACCCCGCAAGGAGAATTCTGCGGTCTCTTTGATGATTTCATCAATCGCCTGAAGTTTGGTTATCGGCACGCCACCTTTTGCAAACGTGAGAAGTTGCTGAGTCAGATCAGTGGCCCGGCTCATCGATTTTTCCGAAGCATTGAGAAATGCAAAAGCCTGATCATGAGACTCAAGTAAATTTTTAGCCAATGAGATATTGCCATAGACTCCAGTCAGTAAGTTATTGAAGTCATGTGCTATCCCACCGGCTAAGGTGCCAATCGATTCGAGCTGGCGACTGCGCAGGATCTCTCGCTCAGATTTCAATTTGGCAGTGACATCTCTAAAAACCAGAACGACACCGATAAGATTATTATTGCTGTCCTGAATCGGCGCGGCACTATCTTCAATATCATATTCAGAACCATCCCGAGAGAGTAACAGGGTGTGGTTCTCCAGTTCGACTATCTCTTTTTTCTCAAGAACTTCTTTAACCGGACAGAGTTGAGACTCTCCGGTTGTTTTATTTACAATCCTGAAAATTTTATCTACGAACTTCGAAAGAGCGCTACGTTGCTGCCATCCGGTCAACTTTTCAGCTACCGGATTAAGCATGACCACCCGGCCTTCTGTATCGGTGGTAATAACGGCGTCACCGATCGAGTGCAGGGTTACCTCAAGCCGCTCACGCTCATCGGCAAGCTTGCACAGGGCTTCGGTCTTATCCTTCAACATCTGGTTGGCATAGCCGGAAAGTTCATAAAATTCATTGAACTTTAACTGATCTCGGTTGATCTCCTCATCAGAATCGGCTGCCCGACTGAAAAAATGGATAAAAGCTTCATAATCGCGACCGAGATAACGACTGACAATCGTCACCAAAAAGAGAAAAAGCAAAATAACCACTAAAGTAGTTGCGACAATGCCAAGAATAACCAGTTTCAGCTTTTGCCGTTGCTCACTGTGAAGAAAAGCGATATCACGCTCACAATCATCAAGATAGACCCCGGCACCGATCATCCATTGCCAGTCGTCAATCCCTTTCATGAAAGTAGTTTTCGGGGATGGTTTCTGGAAAGTCACATTCAGTGATGTTTTTTGGGACGATGGTTTATCCCAAACATAGGAGATAAAGCCACCATCATGATTTTGCACCGCCTTGCGCTCCTCCTGGACGATCTTGACGCCGTTGGGATCAGTCATATTCCAGATATTTTTGCCGATCAAATGTCTCTTAACATCATGCATCAGCATCAATCCCTCGTATGAGACGACAAAGATATAACCGTTTTCCTGCTCGCCGAAACGAATTTTACCAATCTCTTCGAGGAGCTCCTGCTGAAGATTTTGTTCAATATCGGAGAAATAGACGCCGCTGCCGATAATCCAGTTATAGGGAGCAAATCGTTTGATGAAGGATAACTTACGATGATCGGCCCCGCTCGTATCCGGTTTCATACTGAAATGGTGATAAAACCCCTCCCCCTTCAGGTCCGCAATCTCCAGCATCTCGCGAATAATGTAACGACCCTGATAATCACGATGGTCCAAAACATTCAAGCCTTCGAGTGAGCATGAAGCTGAACACAATTCATTGGTGCCCTCGGCATCAATAATGAAATAGAAGCCACTGCCGTCGTTAAAACGTATGGGCCGCAAAGCCTCTTTAATAAGCTCCTTAATCTCGACGTTGGACTTTCGGTCACGCTGCCGGTTAAATATATTCTCAGCAATGGCATGGGCCTCATTAACCCTTAGCATAATCCTGTTTTTAGCTTTACCGGCAGCGGTCGCACGAACCTGAGATATCCGGCCCACAACCCGTTCAACTTCACGTTTGACCAGCGCTTTCTGATTGTCAATAAACTCTTCACGTATGGCGGCTGACTGGCGCTCAAACTGACGATAACTCTCGCCAATCTGAAAAACACTGAGAATTACAGCCAGCAAAACCAGCGCAACCACAAACAACCAGCGCAAAAGGTTTATAAGACCTACCTTTTTACTCATTTAGCAACTGTACCCCTACTTAATCCTATGATTTTCCAAACTCAATGATACGCTTAAACTCTTCAACCACAAGTTCCAACTCCTGTTCCAACGCAACCCAACAACTTCTAATGGCGTCGAGTTTATTTTTGCGACCAAGCTCCTCAATTTCAGCGCAAAACTCAGCCAGACGGTAGGCCCCGAGTTGCGCACTGCTTGATTTTAAAGTATGGGCCGCAATCCAGATTCTTTCAGCGTCCAAACAAGCTATTGCCTGACTAATATTGTCTCTATGAAAAGGCACCTTGTCCAGATATGTTCGCAAAACCTTAATCAACATATCAGGTTTGCCCGGGCCCTGCAACTGACGTAGCTGATCATGCTTTGAGGTGTCGATCCCGGCTCTGCCGCTGGCACTCATGACGACATCTTGCGACAACCAACGTTTAAGCACTAGAAAAAGTTGCTCTTCATTGAAGGGCTTACTCAGGTAATCATCCATGCCCACTGCCAAACACTTTTCCTGATAGCCCTTCATGGCATGGGCGGTCATGGCAACTACCGGTAGACGATGGCCGGGAAGCTCTCTTTTTCTAAGCGCAGCCGTGGCGGCAAAGCCGTCCATGCCGGGCATCTGAACATCCATCAAGACCAAGTGAAAATCACCTCTTGCAAGAAGATCAAGAGCTTTAACCCCATCCTCGGCCACAGTCACATCGATTCCAACTTTTTCAAGCATGGCTTTAGTGACAATGACATTTACCTCTTCATCTTCAGCCAACAAGACCCTGATATTATTAAAAATCACCTCACAGCCGGAATGCATAAATTGCGGAGCAATTGCCAGGGAATTTTTTTCAGGTAAGCCAAAGGGAATCGTAAACCAGAAGGTTGAACCCTCTCCGTAGTTACTCTCAAGACCGATTTCACCCCCCATCAACTTTATAAGATCAGAGGAGATAGCCAGCCCCAGACCGCTACCACCGTAGTTTCGAGCATGGGAGAGGTCGGCCTGCTTGAAGGCTTCAAAAATTGACACCTGTTTTTCCGGCTCAATGCCGATGCCGCTATCAATAACCGAAAATTTAAGTAATACCTCATCTCTACCCGGTATCTTTTCAGCAACCTCTACGGTTATCGTGATTGACCCTGTTTCGGTAAATTTTATGGCATTATTGGCCAAATTAATCATAATCTGGAGCAAACGATTAGGATCTCCAACCAATTTTCTAGCAACATCCGTATCGATTGCACAATCGAGTAGCAAACCCTTCTCACCGGCCTTCAAGAAAAACATCTGCAAAACACTATCGATGATCTCCTGAAGATTAAAAGGAACCCTGATAAGCTCCATTTTACCAGCCTCCATCTTCGAAAAATCGAGGATATCATCAATCACCACCAGAAGACTGTCAGCAGAGACCTTCAAAGTTTTAAGATGCTTCTCCTGGATCGGGTCGAGTTCAGTCTGTAAGAGCAGGTTGCTTAAACCCATAATACCATTGAGCGGAGTCCGAATCTCATGTGACATATTGGCCAGAAAAAGGCTCTTGACCCGATCTGACTCCTCGGCCTTGTGCCGGGCTTGATGGAGCTCATCCATCGACTCACCCAAGGCCCCTGACATCTCATTGAAAGCTTTGGCCAGTCCCGCTATCTCGTCATCGCCTTTGACTTCGAGACGATATTTCAGATCTCCCTCCTGAAAACGTTTAATCCCTCTGATCAGGGTGGTTATTTTAGAGGTCAATACAGAGGCCATCCAGACCGCAACTAGGATCACCATAAATATCATGATAAAAGTTGAGAGAGTCAGGTTACTGACCGTATCTTTTAACGAAACAGTTAAAAAATTTTGGGTCTCCTGGTTTTTGCGCTCCAAGCGGACTTCATAATCTTTCTGAAGGGATTTAAGCTGAGCCGCAGTTTCAGTGGCCGAACGATGAAACTCATGGACATTGGCACCAATCGTCACATAACCAAAACCCCGAGGGCTATCCTTATAAATACCGGTATAGTAGGGAATCGTCGCCGCCGTCGTCAATTTCCAGAGATTACTCCAGAAGATGACAAAGGATCCCGACCCACCATGACGAGTCAGGTTATGCCAACCACCGCATTGCGGCGCGAAATTTAGATAACGGCCATCTAAAGCCAACATGCCGGCCTTAATCAAGGGCAAAGCCGGTCTATTTTTGAGCGACTGCTGATAAAAAACGGGAGCGGTTTTCTGGTACTCAACAAAGGAGAGCCCACTCTCCTGCCAATCATCATACATCTCCTGTTCAAGCCAGGGGATTGCCGGTTGGCCGGTTTCAGGGTTGTAACCGACGATAAAATAGTCACGAGGATGCGAGATATTACGGCCAAGATAGTCCCACATGAATGCATAATTACCGGAAGCGGCATCAGATATCGACGAGAAACGCTCCTTGGTCGGCACCAGATGATCGGTAAACTCCATGATATGGGTATGATCTAAAGCCAGAGTCACATAGCCGACCACGCGCTCTTGCCTGACTACCGGAGTAGCCCAGCGAATTAGCCCCTGAAAACGACGACCCACCGGGTTTTCCTTGCCAGCATAAGCCGCTTCCTCGGGGACAAAAGGAATACCCTTTTCCAAACATCTTGTTTTCGTGTAGGGGCCGATAAGCGGAGATGTCAGATAGGAGCCAATCACCTCAGATACATAAATTTCCCCGGGTTTTAATTTTGCCAACTCAGGAAAATAGGTCTCGGCCCGACACCAGGTGTTCTTTTTTTCAGAGATATTATAGAGCTCGTCCGAAAGCAGGTCAGAGGTTGTCACTTTACATTTTTCCACTCCGTCAAGATCAACAAAAGTCATCTCCAGGTAGAGAGATTTTTCTTCAACCTCTCCTGTCGTTTTCTGACAACGGTAATGAAAAGCTTTCTGATTGTCACTGTTTTGCGGCCTGACCTCTGATTGTTCGGGAGCCTCTTCAGAGGCAACCCAGGCATCGCCTGCGAGGTTCAATTGCCAGGGTTTATGATTGACAACGGCCCGGTGGCGCAGCTCTAAAAAATCGGCAAATGTTTCACAGTCGGGTTCCAGGCGAGCGGCCAACCGAATATCCTGATCCCGCTGATAGAGAAAATCAGCGACCGATTGAGCCGTAATCGAGGTTAAACGCTCAATGCTCTCCCGTGACTTCAAGTCCAGGGCGGCAATTGAATCCTCGCTGGCAAGATCAGTGATCTGCCCCACCAGTCTCTGAGTATCGACCTGCATCTCAGTTGACCGTTGGCCGATTTTATCCCCTAAATTACCAATCTCCGACATCGCCATCCCGGCCAGGAGAATGAGAGGAATAACCTTGATCAACACAAAAATCCCGATCAACTTACAGCGAATTCCAGGACATCTAAGAATTGATAAAAAAAACTCAATAAAACCAGAAATATATGAACTTTTCATACCTGCAACAACCCTTCAGAAAAAGCTCTGGAAAGAACTACATAGAACTATATAATAATGTTTGTTTTGGACTACCACAATAGCATTAATCATACTTGAAGGTCAATGCCTTGTAAAGATAACTTAACAAAATCAACCTGATATCTGGGCCTGGATCTAACGAGAATATTCTTCCTGCATTGATCTAAATCAAATGACCAGGCCGGAGGCCAGGAAGCGGAAAAAAGATCCTCTGACCGGCCAAAGGAAAGCTACCTCTACATAACGCAAAAAAGAGATGGAGGCACGGTTATGCGCCTCCATCTCTTTTTGTGTTGTTGCATATAATCTGTATCTAATGCGGGCCTTGCCCTCAAATAAGTAGAACATTTTCTTGCTTTAAAAACAAGAAAATAACCTGTAAGGCACTAATCTTCGTAAATGGCATCATTCGGGAATGATTTCTTAATATCTTCCGCCGTCACATCATACATCCCGGCACCTGCCACATAATCCTTATCTCCATGCTTTACAAGAACACAATAGGAAATCTTTGGGGAACTCTCTTTCTGACCGGGTTTTGGCCAGGAATAGGGAATCCACCCTTTGCCATGCTCGTCAACCGTCTCATTCATAGCCACAAACAAAAAGACTCCATTGACATCACGCATATCAAGCAAGGGTTTGCCGTCAAGCGATGGCTTAATCGGATGCATCACCATGATGCCATCAAGATTATGAATCCAGATATAGCCTTTGCCTCCGGCAAAACGGAATTCACCTTTGGGATCCTTGATCTTAGCAATAGCCGCATCGCCTTCCGCTGCTAGCAGTTTTGCTGCCGCTGTAACCTTTTCCTTGCAGAGCTGAGGGCTAAGTTCCTCAGCAAAGCCATTGACTGCAAAACAGAACGCAATAATCAAAACGATAAAGATAGTTAAGGTTTTTTTGATCATGGTTTACTCCTTTTCATAAAGTTGTTATGGTTTAACTGTGATGTTTTCGATCTTTACGAGTCCATCAACAGTAACTTATTAAAGTTTAAATTGGCTGATGAGTTCCTGGAGGTCACCGGCAAGTTTTTTAAGCTCTACACTGTTTCCGTTGACAGAATCACTGTTTTTCAAAACTTCATTACTGCTGGTATTTACGTCCCCAATATCTTTAGCAATTTCATTGGCAACATTTGTACTTTGAGCAACATTTTCACTTACCTCCTGCAACCCTTCGGTCGCTTGGCTCATGTTCCCGGCAATCTCTTTTGTCGTAGCCGACTGCTCCTCCACTGCAGACGCAATGGTACCGACAATATCATCGATATCCCCGATAATTTTTGCGACCCCTTCAATTTCACGAACCGTAGCTGCTGTGGAGTTCTGAATACCGTCAATACGATCTTTAATATCATTGGTAGCGTCTGCGGTTTGCAGGGCCAGTTGTTTTATCTCTGACGCAACAACCGCAAAGCCTTTTCCAGCTTCACCGGCTCTTGCCGCTTCAATGGTAGCATTTAATGCCAAAAGGTTGGTCTGTCCGGAGATTTGCGTAATCACCTCGGTTACCTTGCTTATCTCTTTAGCTACTTCACCCAACTCATTAACCTTTTGGGTCGCACTCCCGGCTCTTTCCACAGCCTCTTGGGTAATGGAGTTACCAGTCGCCGCGTTTCTAGCAATTTCATTTATGGATGAGTTGATCTCATCTGTAGCAACTGAGACCGTATTGATGTTTGTGACGGCCTCTTCCGAGGTTGCTGCGACAGAATTCATATTAGCGCTCATCTCTTCCGATGCGGCGGCCACGGACTCTGATTTCGTCGTCATAGAGCGGGCACCGTCAGACATTGAGGATGCAAGATTGGTTAAGTCTGATGAAGAGGTTGCGAGCTGGACTGAAAAAGCCTTAATCCGACCGATAATATTTCTTAAATTTTCGGTCATGGCATTGGTGTCCCGGGCAAGGTCACCAAGCTCATCATGTGAAGAGACATCCACTTTATTGTTCAGCTCTCCCTGGGCAATCAGTTTTGTTACTTCGGCAAGCCTTGTAATGTTTTTAGTCAGATATCGGCTGATATATATACCCAGAGCCAGGGCGATGAAAACAGCAGCAACAGTTAGAACAAGAAGAAAAACAGTGCCACTTTTTTTAGCTGATTCAGCGTTTTTCGAGGCGATCGCCATCTCTGCTTCTGCATTCTTGACAAGGTGTTCAAGCTCTTTGTCAATGTTAATCCCGGACTGGGCCATTGCTCGAAGTTTATCGACTTTGGTCGCATTGAGTTTCTCATATACCGGAGCGACATATTTATGAATCTTGCCAAAATATTGATCGATTCGGGATGATGACCCGCCACTCCGGTTAAGCTGTTTGGTTTTTCCCTTGGCATCGCTCTCCTGATTGATCTTTACTGCATATCCCATCATTTTTTCATGATACTTACCCATTTTTTTAGTAAGCTTGTTTAATCCGTCATCTTCAACTTTATAGGTGTGTAACCATATCCCCAGCATACCTTTTTTGGGATCGGTATTCTCACTAAACGGAGTCACAATATTGACTGCATCTTCAAGCGCTTTGAGCCAGTCGATCTGATCTCTTTGCAGCATCAGGAGATAGGTGGGGAGATCATAATTTTTACCTTGCGCGACAACCGAATAGCTCAAGTATTGATTATGGGCGTTCATCAAATCTGTACACCCTTTCCTGAATATCGCACTCTCCTTTTTTACATTTCCAATTATTTCAAGTAACTCTTTGGAACTTTGCGGGACAATGATATCTAGTTGTAATCTCTTGTAATGGCTATAGGAACTGCTTTTAGTGAACTCATCAGACAAGGTTCCATGTTCAAGCATTGCAAGCCACATATCAAATTCATCAAGTTTTACCTGTAACTTTTCTGCCTGCTGAACCAGCCCCGAAGAAGAGTGGACATATTCATCAATAAATTTTTCTGTAGCAAGAACAGCCAGGTTGGCTTTCATCACGGAATAGAGAACCGGGACTTTTTCTTTTGCAACCGTGTCAGTAGAACGCGATACTTTATTAAGAATCAAGATCCCGACGATTCCCGATAAAAGCACCAAAAATGCAAGTAGCAAAAAACAAAAAGTAAGTTTCTTTCCGATGGTAAGCTTCATGTCGACCTCGAAAAATCAGCTGGTAAAAAATAACGTTTCAGGGGTTTCACTCTAAAAAGACCACTTATGA
>DAOWIX010000184.1 GCA_030640695.1 Deltaproteobacteria bacterium
ACCGAGACTTTTCTAAATCAACAAAAGGGGCAACTCATCCTTGCCCTCTCAGGGGGCAAGGCAAAGTACCCCCTTCAAGGGGTTATCAAAACCGGCCCCTCTGGGGTCGGTTTTTTATTTGCAGTTAGATTAAAAATCAGGTTGACAGACGATATCTTTTCCACTATTTAGTGTCCCCTTCGGAAAATTGAAGTAGATGGTCGTTTACTTTGTAATTTTATGGTGGGTATAGCTCAGTTGGTTAGAGCGCAGGATTGTGGCTCCTGAGGCCGAGGGTTCAACCCCCTCTACTCACCCCAAGAATTAAAAACCCGGAGCAGAATCGCTAGAAATTGCGATTCTGCTCCGGGTTTTTTGTTTTTTATAGTGGACAGTCTTCATCTTCAGTTGGTTTTTCACTGCCCACTGCCCACCTACATGGGGACAAAGTTATTGGCCTGCCAGTAATCCTCTTTAAGACTGTCGAGTTCCTGGGCAAAGCCGTCGTAGTGGCCTTGCTCCCATTTGACAAGATGGTTGAAGAAAGCTTTTACTTCGGTGTTATCTGAATCTTCAGCGCATTGACGATAGAAGTTGACGGCGTTGAGCTCAAGCTGCATGCCGACGCTTAAAGCACTGATCTCAAAGTGACTCTGTTTGATGCGGGCTTTGAGCTGGGGGCTGAAAATCGGGCCACTGACATCGGCGTTGGGATCAGCCGCCAGTGGTGCGGAGAAATTAAAATCACCGGTTTCAAGGACGCTGCCGTACTGTTTTTTCAGGTAATTGAAGTGGAGCAGCTCTTCTTCCGCAAGTCTTTTGAAGGTCTCTTTTCCTTGCGGGTCTTCAGTTGTTGTAGCGGCGTTACTGTAGAAATGATGGCCGGTCATCTCGGCTTCCATGGCGGTTCTTAAGGCGGCGAGAATTTTTTCATTGGTAGTAGTCATAGTTTAGCTCCTTAGTAGTTTTGGGCGCTCGACCTTTATGCTCCTTTGTGACTTGACGGATAATTTAAACTGGATACTATCTATCTTGTTTGATTTTTTTTGTCAACAATTTAAGCCTAATTTTAAGTTGTATGATTGTGCTCTTCTCTTGTGCCAGGTTTTGCTGTACTAAAAATACCAGAAGATCGACTTTTATCCTTGACATAGAAATCCACAATATTATATATTAAATATATTGTATATGTATAATATTCGTGTTTGTACTTATTCAGTTAACTATTTTATTGGCTAATGGAGGCGTAGATGCAATTAAAACTCTTGAAGAAATTATTTTTTATGGTTACATTTTGCTTCTTTGTGCTTTTACCTTTTCAGGTATTAGCGATACCTACTGTTACTTGTAATAGCCCGATGTCTGTGACTCAGGGGGTGGGAGGATCGCATCCGGTCGCTGCTGTTGCCTCCGTAGACACTGATAATATAGTGGCTTTTGGGATAATTGTGAGTCCAGCCGAGCCCGGGATTACGTTAGAAAACATCACCCCTCCATTGCCAGCGCTAGCTTCAGTTACAGGTGATATCACAGTTGATAACTCAGTTTTGGCAGGGACTTACACGGTTACAGTGACAGCCGAGGAGGATGGTTGAGAAACCGGTTCCAGCTCGTGTCAGTTGGAAATTACTGTTGTGGATCCTGCCATTCCTACGTTGAATGAATGGGGAATGATTTTTATGGCTCTGCTATTGGCGGGGTACAGCCTTTGCTATATGAGGAGAAAAAACGACTCTGTATATTAGAAAAAAGACTCTTATCACTTGGTGAAAAAGTGTCGTAGGAAGGGCAATGCAGATGGTTGTCGGCTCTATGACTAATGAAATCTTAAATAACCCCCGAAAAAAACTTTTCGGGGGTTATTTTGTTTAATCATTATATCATGCTTCAGGCCTGTTGTTGGCCGAATTTGACTTTCATCATCCGGTCTGGTAGGGTCGGTGGCTGATTTTTCCTGGTTGTAATGTTATAGTTGTAATCACTTTTGTGGAGTGTCGATGAAAATTGTTATTTCTGGTTCCGGTGAAGTTGGTTTCCATCTGGCCGAGCAGCTTGTGACCAGTCATCAGGACGTGGTTCTGATTGAAAAAGATCCACACCGGGCAAAATTTGTGGCCGATCATCTCGACTGTATGGTGGTTCAGGGTGAGGGCAGTAATCCGGGAACTCTGGCTGAGGCCGGGGTTGATGGGGCCGACACCTTCATTGCTGTCTCCAATCTTGATGAGGTCAATATCGTTTCCTGTCTGGTGGTCGCCAATGAGTTCAAGGTCAAGACCAAGATCGCCCGGGTACGCAGTATTCAATACCGACGTAGCGGCATTTTGAACAATTCATTACTCGGGATTGACTATGTTGTAAATCCCGAGATCGAGGCGGCCCGGGCGATTATGAATATCGTTGCCCATGGGGCTACCGGAGAGGTTTTGGTCTTCGAGGATACCGATATCCAGTTGCGTAATATTTTTGTTGATGCAAGCTCCCCTTTTCGCGATAAAAGCCTGCGTGAGATTCGCCGTGAGATTCGTTACAATTTTATTATCGCCGGGATCAGCCGGGATGATGAAGTAATTATTCCCTATGGTGATACTATAATTTCTGAAGGGGATCGTATCTATATCGTTTCGAGTCATCAAAATATGGAGCGGATATTTGCCAGTGCCGGCCGTTTTCGTCATAAATTACATAATGTGGTAGTTGTCGGCGGTGGCAAAATCGGCTGTTATGTCAGTGAGTTTCTGTTGGCTACCGGTCGCAGTGTCAAAATTGTCGAAAAGGATTATAAACACTGCAAATATCTGGCCGAACGTTTTCCCGATGCCCTGGTGATTAACGAGGATATCTCCGACGAAAAGCTTTTTGATGATGAACAGCTCCATGCCTCCGACTTGATGGTGACCACGACCCCGGATGAAGCTCTCAATATGCTGACTGCCATCTATGCTAAAAGTCTTGGTATCAAGCGGGTTGTTCCGGTCGTCAATAAGTCAAACTATCTCAATATAGCCGACAAACTCGGTATCGATGCGACCGTCAGTCCAAAAGCGAGTTCCGTCAGCGCTATTCTCAAATATGTGAGGCGCGGTAATGTTAAACGGGTTCATTCGATTTTTGACGGCAAGGCTGAGGCGATTGAGTTTACCGTCAACCCCTCCAGTAGGATTGCCGGAAAAATGGTTAAAGAGTTACAGTTGCCGACAGGTTCTCTGGTCGTAGCCGTTAATCGTCCAGAAGGGGCAACCAGCAAAAACTTTGTCCCCAACGGCGAATTCGTAATTCAAGCGGGCGATAATGTGGTTACCTTTGCTAAAGCCCAACAGGTCGATTCCTTAGAAGAGCTTTTTCTACATTAATGAAGATGCTTTGCCCACCAGCCGTGAATAATCTTCTGGTCGGAAGTGGCCAGTTAACCTCTAACCCCTTACCGCTGACGACTGGCAACTGACGACTGGCAACTGAGTTTTATGAACCCTAAAATTGTTCTACGGATTATATCTTATCTCCTCCTGATTGTCTGCGGTTTTATGCTGACGGCAGTTGCGGTGGCTCTCTATTTTCGGGAGTTTGCGGTCTCCAGGGCTTTCGCCGAGCCGATTGTGTTGACAGTCATGCTCGCTGGTATCTTTCTTTTTACGACCCGCAATTCTGGTCGTAGCCAGCCCTCCTTCAAGGACGGTTTTCTCTTTGTTGTTGGCGGTTGGGGGATGGCCGCCTTGCTTGGTGCTCTGCCTTTTTATCTCTCCGGGACGATTCCCTCATTTTGCGATGCCTATTTTGAGGCCATCTCCGGTTTTACGACCACCGGGGCCTCAATTTTGACCGAGATTCAGAGTCTGCCCCGGGCCATTCTTTACTGGCGTTCGCTGACCCACTGGCTGGGAGGTATGGGAATCGTGGTCCTCACGGTAGCGATCCTGCCGCTGCTTGGCGTCGGTGGTCTACAGCTGGTTAAGGCTGAGGCCCCAGGGCCGACGGTTGATAAAATTACCCCGCGGATTGCCGAGACGGCCAAGTATCTCTGGTACATCTATCTTGGTATGACAGTCATTGAAACTCTACTTTTAATGGGCGGCAACATGAGTTTTCTCGATGCCCTGACACATACTTTCGGAACTGTTGCTACGGGTGGATTTTCGACCATGAATGCCAGCGTGGCTCATTTTGATTCCGCTTATATTGATTGGGTGATCACCTTCTTTATGGTCGCCGCCGGGATGAATTTTGTTCTCCATTTCCGTCTTTTAACCGGCAACGTCCAGACGCTTTTTACAAATACCGAACTTAAAGCTTACCTTCTGATTTTTCTCTCTGCGACCTTGATAGTCGCCTATAAATTGCACCTTGATGTCTATCAAGGATTTGCCGATGCTTTGCGTTACGCCGCATTCCAGGTGGCTTCAATTCTGACGACCACGGGCTTCGCTACGGCTGATTATGAGAAGTGGCCATATCTGGCCCAAGCCGTACTGCTGCTCTTAATGTTTGTCGGTGGTTGTTCGGGTTCGACCGGTGGTGGAATCAAGGTGATCAGGATTGTCACCCTCTTTAAGCAGGCGGTCAACGAGATGAAGTATCTGATCCACCCTAAGGCGATTTTCCCTTTGCGTTTTTCCGGTCAGGTGGTGCGTAAGAATATTGTCTATGCGATCTCCGGATTTTTCTTTCTCTATATTACGATCTTGTTACTGGTCACCTTTGTTGTCACCCTTGCCGGGGTTGATCTTTTAAGTGCCGTAGCTACGGCTCTGGCGACCGTCGGCAATATCGGTCCTGGTTTTGGGGTTATTGGGCCGACTTGCAACTACGCTCACTTTCCCGATTTTGTTAAATGGGTCTTAAGTTTTGCCATGCTCGCCGGGCGTCTTGAACTCTACACCGTCTTCGTTCTCTTTACCCCGATGTTCTGGCCGCGCGAGTGTAAATTGTTTACTTCTGAAAAAAGGGCTATATCGATTTATTGTCGATATAGCCCTTTTTAAGTTTGTAATTTGTCGAAAATCCTGAATATTTTACTGCCCACTAACGACTGATTCAGCGCCAATGACCGGGAATCCACCGGCCTCTGGCATTGCGGTGACCGGGAACCCAGGTTGCCCCGCGACGTGGAGCTGGGCCGACTTTTGTCCAGTGTCCGGGAGCCCAGTTGCCGTTTGCTTTATAGTGCCCTTTTACCCAAACTTTCCCGGCTGGGGCCGTCCCCTTATGTTGCCAATGCCCGGGGATGACGACGCCGTTGGGTTTCGTGTGAGGTGCTACCCAGACAAAATTGGGCCCCGGTTTCGGCGGCTTGGCATGGGCACAGGAGACGCTGGCCAGAGGTAAAAGAAAAGCAATTAAGATTATAAAAACTTTGATCTTTCTGAACATGCTGGCCTCCTTTTTTTGAATGGTTTAAAGTTTGATGTGACACTCGCACCTATTTCTTATCATTTTCAGCCGCAGCTTTTTGACGGCGGGCTGAAGTAATGAATACCGGCTCTACCGGAACGTCCCGGTAGTGACCTTTGGTGGTGGTTTTGACGCCAGCCATTTTGTCGATAACGCTGATCCCTTCAACCACCTTGGCAAAAACTGCGTAACCGAAATCACGGCTGCCGTGGTCGAGATTGCTGTTATTTTTCAGGTTGATAAAGAACTGACTGGTGGCGCTGTTGATCTGTGATGTGCGGGCCATTGAGAGGGTAGCTCTCAAGTTGCGCAAGCCATTATCAGCTTCGTTCTTGATTGGCTCATTATTCTTCTTTTTTTCCATTTCTGCATCAAAACCACCACCTTGCAGGACAAAACCCGGAATGACGCGATGAAAAATGGTTCCGTCATAAAAGCCTGAATCAACATAATCAAGAAAGTTTTTTACAGTGATCGGGGCCTTCTCCGGATAGAGCTCAAGTACCATGGTTCCCATGCTGGTCTCCAGGACCACCCGGGGGTTGTCGGCTGCCGCCTCGGAAACTGTCGGCAGCCCAGTTGAAAATGCCATAAAAAGTCCACCTAATAACAAAATTTTAATTGCCAGCATAAATTTTCTCCCTTTAAATCCATTTCTGGAGGGCGGCAATGATCTTGCCGGCCTGTTCTTTGTTTGAGATGTTGAATTTGGACTGCGGCATATAGTTGCCCTTTACCTTGCGGTAGCGGCGAATGGTATAGAGATCCTTGCCGAAATCCTCTGTTTTTTTATCCCACTGTTGATAGCGAAAGACAATTGTTGTCCAGGCGCCTCGGGTGAGGATCTCTTTGTCAAGTTCCTTGACGATGAGCTGGCCATCCTCTTCATAGTTTAGGGTTATCTCATCAATTGTTTCCGCCATTAATTTTCTCCTGATTTTGGGGTCTCTTTCGGGTTAATGCGACGCTTATGTCGCTCTTTTTCACTCTTCTTATCGAAGCGTTTCTATTTTTTTTCAAAAATTAATTAGTGACTATACAGTTACCTGCAGTTCAAGGGTTAAGTTATGGCGGGTAGCGGCGAAAATTGCTTCGCCCTGCTTCGCAAGACGGATACCCCAAGGGCACTTCTTCGCTTAGCTCAGGCGCAAGCTCAGACCGGCTCGGGCTAACGCCTTGCCTCAGAGCAATGTCCCCGCACCGATACAGTTTGAAATTCTGCCCACTGCCTTACAGTAGGTTGCTGGCCAGTTCCGCCAGTTCCGAGCGTTCCCCTTTTTCAAGATTGATATGGGCGTAGAGTTTTTCGCCCTGCATCTTGGCAATGATGTGGCTTAAACCGTTGGAGTGGCTGTCAAGATAGGGGTGGTCAATCTGGAAAATATCGCCGGTAAAGACAACTTTAGTGTTTTCGCCGGCCCGGGTGACAATTGTTTTAACCTCGTGCGGGGTCAGGTTCTGGGCTTCATCGACTATGAAGAAGATCTTTACCAGACTGCGGCCGCGAATATATGAGAGGGCTGAAATAACCAGCTTTTCCTCTTCTAAAAGATCTCTGAAATGGGGCGCATTTTTGCCCTCCCGGTTTTGTGATTGAATAACCCCGAGATTGTCAAAAAGCGGCTGCGTGTAGGGTGATATTTTAGAACTGATATCGCCGGGCAGATAACCGATGTCTTTATTGCTTAAAGGAACAATCGGGCGGGCCAGATATATCTGCCGGTATTGATTGCGCTGTTCAAGGCCAGCCGCCAGGGCAAGCAGAGTTTTCCCGGTTCCGGCTTTGCCGGAGATCGTAACCAGGGAGATCTTGGGGTTGAGCAGGGCGTCCAAAGCAAAGATCTGTTCGGCATTGCGCGGGCTTATGCCCGAGACTGCTCTTTTTTCAACCCGGGTGAGCAACGCCTGATGGCCGTTATAAGTTGCCAGGACCGATTTGTTGCCAGCTCTAAGAACCATATATTCGTTGGGCTGTAGAGGTTCACTTATTGGCAGTTCCGATATGGTCGGGTTTTCTTCGTCTGAGTAGATCCGGTCAATAAGCTCATCGTCGACATTCTCGATTGTCCGGGTGCCGGTGTAAAGGGTTTTGAGATCTTTGATATGGTCGCTGGTGTAATCTTCAGCCAGCAGGCCAACCGCTTTGGCTTTCATGCGCAGGTTGACATCCTTGGTAACCAGGATGACTTTCTGGGTTTTGTGTTCGTGGGTGATGAGATAGGCAAGATTGAGAATGCGGTGATCTTTCTTGAGTGGGCTGAAACTCGCTTTGAGCTCAGAAGACATCTCTTCTTCCAGACGGATGCTGATTTTACCAAGACCAGGGCCGATTTCGATGCCGCTGTTAAAGATCGCATCGCCACAAAGTTCATCCAGGGTCCGGACAAACTTGCGAGCGTGGTAGTTGATGATCTCGTTGCCGCGCTTGAAATTGTCGAGCTCTTCGAGTACTGTAATGGGGATAATGATGTCATTGTCAGCAAAATGCCGTAGCGAATCACTGTCATGGAGGATGACGTTGGTATCGAGAACGAATATCTTTTTCTCTTGAGATCCTGTTTCCATCATCTATCCCTTTAATTCAATTAAACCTATTTGTTGTTGACAGTAGAATATCGCCAGTGTTTTTTCACTGCCCACTGCCCACTGCCCACTGCCCACTGCCCACTGCCCACTGCCCACTGCCCACTGCCCACTGCCCACTGCCCACTGCCCACTGCCTCACCGTTTCCGGCCTCTGATAAGACCGTAGAATGCACCCACCACCCCGCCGGTAAGGTGGGCGAACTGGGAAATGTTATCTTTTCCCAGAGAACCGTACAATTCGTTACCGAGATAGAGGAGAGCCACCAGGATCAGGGTCAGTGGGATTTCACCGGCTCGAATATTGGCGCAGGAACTTAATAGAATCAGCATGAAGACGATACCACTGGCCCCGATCAGGCCGGTATTGAAGAAGACGGCGTTGAGCAGGGCCGTGAGCAGCGCGGTCACCAGAATCATCTCAAACATGAGGCCGGAACCAAATTTCTCCTCATTGATCGGGCCGATCAGCAATAGCAGAGAGAGGTTGGCGCTTAAATGGGATAAGCTTCCATGCCCTAGGATGTAGGTGAAAAACTGGATATAGTGGAGTGGCGATGAACCGTGCAGGCCGGGATAGGCGGTAAAAAAAGTCTGCGTGGTCGCGCCATTAGTAAGTTGGTGGGCTCCCATGGCGGCACAGCACAGGAGGGCCAGGGTCAGCGTGACCGGGGCATTATAGCGTATTTTCATAAACGCTAAAATAGGACTTGGAGCAATCCTTGTCAAGAGGATTTTCCTATGTTCCGTTTTCCTTTCAGTATGGTTTGTCTGTTTTTTTTACGAGTCATCAAAAAAATCAAGTTCTCTCTGACTTGACGGTTATGGCTTTTTGGGTGTATGAATAAACGTTTTCATCTGAAAAAACTTGAAATTCCAACTGTTTTTTAATTTTGTGAGTCATCTGTTGGTTCCGGCCAGGCCGGGTTAGGATATTGATCAAATGAATAACGAAGGCGTCGCAATTTTTGCTGCACATTGTCTGCAGGGTCAGCGCATGGAGCTTGATTTTATTTTGCAAGAGTTGCAGCGCGATGGTTTTATTGAAGCTGATGATGCGGATCGTTGCCGTCGTTCGGCCCAGATTAAACGCCGTACCCCCTTAAATCCCTTGGTTTTGATCGGGGCTATGAAAATTGCAGACCGGCGGGCGCCGGGCGGGGTGATTTCGCTAGAATCTCTGATTTCCTGGATGGCCGCCAAATCCGGTCTGCCCTACCAACATATCGACCCCTTGAAACTTGAGGTTCAAGCTATTACCGGTCTCAACCTGCCCATGGCCTATCTCGAACGCTTCAATATTATGCCGATCAAAGTGACCGATGATCAAGTGGTAATGGCAACTGCCGAACCCTTTATTGATGAATGGGTTAAGGAGTTGAGTCAGGTTCTGCAGAAAAAGATTGAGCGGGTAATCGTTAATCCGGTCGATATCCAGCGTTATCGGC
>DAOWIX010000137.1 GCA_030640695.1 Deltaproteobacteria bacterium
ACCAGCGCCCTGCCGGAGAGCGGCGGCAACCTCTATCTCGACTTCACCCCCAATATTAATATGCGCAACCTCTATTATGACGGAACCGGTTACCTCTATGTCAACGTCAATGCTGGTACATCTCATGAAACTGCCGGTTTTGCCGTCGTCAAACTGGAAGACGACACCTTAAACTATATCGACACCTTTGGTGAAGAGGGCGTTTTTTACGAAAAAATGGCAATTGCCGGCGATTACCTCTATGTCGCGGCCCACAGCCAGGGCCTGCACGTCTACGACATCAGCAATCGTGAGCAACCACTCTTCGCAGGATCTCTGACCGAAGGTTTTGTTGACGCTTGGGCCGTGGCCATTGACGGTGATCGCGCTTATGTTGCGGACGGTGCCGGCGGTCTTAAAATCGTCGACATCAGCAATCGCACTGCCCCGAGTATCATCGCCGGCGAAACCCTGGAAACGGCTGTTGGTACAGCTGAAGATGTTATTATCCACGGCGACCATCTCTACGTCGCCGCCGGAGCCGCCGGGGTTCTTTTCTATCGCAATCGCAATCTGCTCGAACGCAACGCGATCGAAGTTGGAACAGCTCCGAAAGATCTGGCTCTGGCTGAACCCTACCTGGCGGTCGCGACTATGAACGGGGTCGCGGTCCTTGAACTCGATGGCGATGGTCAACCACGCCTTGTCGCTTTCGAGAAAACTCACCGCCGGGCCGAGGCCGACAGCAATGACACCCACCTGCGTATCTGTGCAGCGGTCGACATTACACCAACCTATCAGGTACTTTGCGCCGATTGGGATTTTACCGACATCTATGAACTGGTTTCCACTACTGACGCCCTCCACGCGGACATCAATTGTAGTGAAGAACGTCTCTATTTCCCTCCGGCAGGAGGCTGTAAAACCGTCACCATCAGCAATGGCGGAAGCATCCCTCTGCAGATCACGGCAGTTGAAAACAACTCCTTGGCTTTTTCCACAAATCTTATACCATGCACTTTGGCCAGCGGTGAAGAGCTCACCGTTACCATAAACTATAACGGCGCAACCGATGCCGACGGCAGTGACCTGATAACTATTTTTTCCAATGATCCGGATGAAAACCCTTTACCGATACAGGTCTATGGAAGAACTGATAATCTTGACCAGGGCGAAACTGCTTATGATTTCTCCCTGCCCTTCCTGACCTTAGACCATACCACAGGACTTTATAGCAGCGTCACCAGAAATCTTTCTGACTTTCGCGGCAAAATTGTCTGGTTTAATATCTACGCCTCGTGGTGACCGGCTTGCTTGCCCGCGGTCGCGGGTATGCAGACCTCCATCGTCAAAGAATTCAAAGATAATCCTGATGTTGAAATCTTCACCTACAACCAGGGTGGTCGCTTCAACGAAACCGAAGAGTGGATGAAAACTGTCTGGCAAAACTATTATCTTGCAAGTCCCTTAATTCATGACGCTCTCGGCGGCATTTCGACAACCTACTTCAACCAGGCCGATACTGATCTGCCTTTTGAACGAAATTTTATTATTGATGCCGACGGCCGCTGTGCCTCACCTTATTTCGGCTACCAACCGCAAAAAGTGATCGCACATATTTATGCCCTTCTTGCGGCCCGCGAAACCAGAAAGATCACCATCCCCCATCTCACTGGAGGGGCCGAAGCCTGGAAAGATATTCTTAATATCGACAATCTTTCAGGCATTGCCCATCAATATTCACTAACCTTGCAAGACATAAACGGAGCTCTTCTCTATCAGGGAACGCACTCTGTCGCCCCTTATGAATGCCTATCTCTCGATCTCAAAAATTTTAGTAGCGATGCCGTCGGCGGAACTATTGAATGTACGACCAGCGCCCTCGCCTTTCGCATTCTCTACCAATACCAAAGCAGTGGTGAAAGCGCTGAGTTTCAGCTTCTCAACAACAACGCCTCAGGCTTGGTTTTCAACTTTAACAACACCCTTGCCGATCCTTTGATCTGGAAGGGGATCGCCGTTGTCAACACCGGCACTGAAACCTCTACATTGATTCTCGAAGCCTACGGTGAGGGCCGGCTGCTGGCCACGACAACCGTTACCCTAGCCGCCGGAGATCGTCTGGTGGGACTCCACAGCAACTGGTTTCCGGAAATCCCGACAAACGAACTGGAACGAATAGTGGTGCATGGTAACCACTCCTCCCTGCAAGGAATTACTATCTCAGGGGATGCCGAAAACAGCAGCCTGGCCTTTGCTCCGGCATTATCGAGACCGGATTACACTCCCTGATCACATGATTCAAGACAACTCCACAAACCAACGAGTTCGGGTTCACTGCCCCCGAACTCGTTGGTTGTCAATTACCCATCTTGTAAATTAATATTCAATCAATAACAGCTCACCTGAAATCATCAACCACCGTTCTACCCCCCCCAAAAAAAATGACAACCTGTCAACAAACATATTGACAATCAGCCCATCAGCACCTATGTAATATTGACAATTAATCTGGTGTCCGGATAATGTCTAATGCGGGGTCGAGACCCGCAACCCAAAAGGTACTAATGACACCCGAATCGGATCAGAACCTTAAGCAACAAAGCATTGACTTCAAACCTTAACAGGAGACAAGGCCATGAACCGCGATTTTAAAAAGCGGGATAGAGAACTTGAGGAACATATCTCTAAGGATTATCAGCGGCTGGTCAAAGAGTGCGACCTCCATCTCGATATGATGGAGCGGGATCTTCCGCCCCCAATCGAACCATTAACCGAACAACTTGCAAGTTCTGGAGTTAGCCGCCGCGCCTTTATGAAATGGTCGGCCGTCACAACTGCCGCCTGAAGCCAATCTGGTAATCGCCTCTCACTATCTTGACGCTCTGCACATCTCCAAGATCGGAGCTCAGATGCAAGCAATTTTCGGGGGCAAAAATCCGCATCCGCAAACCCTGGTTGCCGGAGGCGTCACCTGTGTCATGGATATTCAGGATGCTCACCGGGTCGGCGAATACCTGTACCGCTTAAAAGAGGTGCAAAACTTCATCGACACCGCCTACATCCCCGATGTCCTGATCGCTGCAACCTACTATAAAGATGAGGGACTGGCCGGAGTCGGAGCCAGTGTTAAAAATTATCTCTCCTACGGCGGTTTTCCGCTTGATGACCAGTGGCATGATGTCCTCTTGCCCAAAGGGGTTATTAAAGGGGCCGATCTTGCCAATCCTCTGCCTCTTGACGAGAACAAAATAACCGAAGAGGTCGCCCACTCCTGGTATGTTGGCGAAGAAAAACTGCACCCCTATAACGGTAAAACCGAGCCTGAATACAGCGGTCTTGATAAAAATGGCAACGTTAAAGGTGATGAAAAATATACCTGGTGCAAAGCTCCTCGCTACGATGACTTACCCTACGAAGTCGGCCCTCTGGCCCGCTTTATTATCGGGTACGCGCAAGGAGACAAACGCATTAAACCCCTGGTCGACAGCACTTTAAAAGCCGCCGGACTACCGGCTAGCGTTCTCTTTTCGACCTTGGGACGGACAGCCGCCCGGGGTCTTGAAACCAAACTTGTTGCCGATCACACCGAGACCTGGGTCAACGAACTTATCTCTAACATAAAAGGCGGTGACAAGCGCACCTGGACCCGTCGCGATGTCCCCCAGAGTGGCCAGGGAAGAGGGCTTACTGAAGTCCCCCGTGGCGCTCTCGGCCACTGGCTGAAGATCGAAAATAAAGTCATCAGCAACTATCAAGCAGTAGTTCCTTCAACCTGGAACTGTTCACCCCGGGATCTGAAAAAGGTTCACGGTCCCTATGAGGAGTCTCTGATCGGAACCCACATGGCTGACATAAATCAACCTTTGGAAATCTTACGCACTATCCACTCATTTGACCCTTGCATGGCCTGCGCCGTCCATATAGTCGATTTTAAGGGACGTGAAATTGGCCAATTCAAAGTTCTCTAGATTACAGAGAGGAGAGTACAATGCCTAAATTCCGCATGAAAAAAGAGTGGTGGCTCTCGATTCGCCTGATTCACTGGTCGGTGGTTATCTCGGTTTTCACTTTATTGATAAGTGGTTTCTATATCGCTGGCCCACTATCCCATGGAGCTGGAACTACTGCTGATAAATTCTGCATGGGAAACATCCGTTCTCTACACACTTTTTTCGGGGTCTTTCTGACCTTCCTTATGATCTGGCGGGCATATATGGGCCTTTTCGCAAAATTCCACGCTCGCTGGCATGATCTTCTGGCTTGGACCAATATTCATAATCTGGTAACTCAGATAAAGTTCTACCTGCTTCTCTCAGAAAAAAAACCCAAACATGAATACCAGTACGGCCCCCTGCAGTCACTGGCCTACAGCGGTCTGATTTTTTTACAGATCATGATTATTCTTACCGGCCTGATTATGGTTGGTGCCAACTACCATGCCGGTTTGAGCCTCTGGCTGGGCGGCATCTTGAAACCGGTTGAAATCGCCATGAACGGACTTGCCGGAGTCCGCCTGATCCATCATATCATTTGGGGCTTTATCCTCTTTATCATGGTGCATGTCTACATGGCGGTCTGGATTGACATTGTCTACAAAGAGGGCACAATCTCCTCCATGATAAGCGGCCGCGTTTTCCGCAAGACGGAATAAGCTATATGCGAACAACCATTTTAGGGCTCGGTAACACCCTGCTTCGCGATGAAGGTTTCGGCGTCCATTTTCTTAAAGAGATGGAGAAGAGCTATCATTTCCCTGAAAATGTAAGACTGATTGATGGTGGCACTCTGGGCTACGGTCTGCTCAACACAATAAGCTCCTGTGATCGCCTTCTCGTAATCGATGTCATAAAGAGCGATGATCAACCGGGCTCCATATATCGTTTTAACCGGAACGAGATGGAGCTTCACTTGCCGACCCCAACTTCGGCTCACGAGGTTGAATTTTTTGATGTCTTAAGCAAAGCCGAAATGATGGGCAAACTACCGGAGACCATCTTTCTCTGTATCACCCCCCAGAACTTTGGCGGCGAGATGGAAATGAGTATGAGTCCGGTTATGTTTGAGGCTTATCCTGCAATGGAGAAATTATTCCTTAAAGAGCTGGCCGGGTGGCAGCTAATACCAGATCGACGAAAGGCTCTTGAACGTGCATGAACTATCCCTCATCCAATCCCTATTGACAATTATTGATGAACATGCAAAAAAGCATAAGTTCACCAGAGTCAACCAAGTAAACCTCTCCTGCGGGCGTCTCTCTTCAGTCGAGCCCTCCGCTCTTGAGTTTGCTTTTAAAACCCTGACCCCGGCCGGCATCTGTGCCAAAGCTCGACTGGAACTGACCATCCTGCCCATGAAAATCCACTGCGCTACCTGTGACCAGGAGTTTGCCAGCGAAGGCGCCGACCCGACCAGTTGCCCCCATTGCCGAGGGGATCAGGTCATGGTGACCGACGGCTGGCAGGAACTACAACTCATAGAATTGGATGTCGATTGATAAAATAACCCCTTCATAAAAACCGAGCTAGCCACAACCTGAGTTATCAAGGGAACGTTGTTGACTAATCGAACTTTCCGACCCGATTTGTCGTAAAATTCCAGGTCGGAAGGAGTTCCTTTACTCCCTTTTCATACCCACCTTTAGCTATCGTCTCTCGGCTTCCACATGTTGTTCAATAATCCTTATAAAATCGATCTCCGCATGCTGGTGATGCTCCACCGTAGAAGGATTGTCAAGAGACCCAAATTGCTGGTGAAATGAAATTCCTTCTAAGTAAAGAGGTTCAGGTATTGCTATGCCGCAATTTTGAAAAATTCTATAAATGTTCTCCACCATGATCACCCCGAGGTCAAAACTATAGACAGCATCTTTGGGCCCCAAATATACACTCTGTTCATCCGTGCTGATTTGAATACTAAGTTCGTTATTGAATGCCAATCTCAGAAACTGCCAGGCAGTAGTGTACCCTTCCCAAGCAGGAGGTTGCACGTTTATTGAAAGATCGTCTATCTTGTACTGAAGATAGGTGTTGGGGGTAATGGGTAAACCGGTCAGGTTACTTGATCTACTGAATCGGGCTGTATCATGGTTTATAAATCTTACATTATCTTTAATGAGAATGCCATTCTCTACTACATTAGTGCCTTCTCCGTTATCAGGGTCTTCAGCTTCAACTGTATGAACCCATGGTGCTTTGGGATCTTCCTCTGATAATGGGGGATCTCCATCCAAACCGTTTTTCCACTCTTCGTTAAACAGGACAGCATCATCTCCGAACGTAAATGATTTACCGATTACGGCACCGGCTTCGTTTCCTAGAGTACCATTAAAGGTAAGGATACACTTGGCGGATTCATAGTTCTCTATAGGGACAGGCTCGGTGAGTGTGAATAGAACTTGTAATCTTTCACCCTCATATTGAAGTTCCCCACTGGCGATATTATTGGATCTAACAGATATATCCTCACTACCATCAGGATTGCCCCCTGTAGGAGTGTAACGGATAAGCACGGAGAAGGAACCGTCTGACATTACATCTTGGCAAGATGTAA
>DAOWIX010000097.1 GCA_030640695.1 Deltaproteobacteria bacterium
CTTTACTCATTCCCCGAAGGAAACTTTCTCGTTAGACTTGCATGTGTTAAGCACGCCGCCAGCGTTCGTTCTGAGCCAGGATCAAACTCTTCAGTTTAACCTGTATAAATCTACGCAAATTTCATCTGCGTTGTTTGTTGCATGTGTATCTGCTCGAAACAGCTGTACAATTAATCCTATTCAGTTTTCAAAGATCGATTCTTTTTTTGACACTTCCCACTCTGCATTTTCACAAAAGGGACGTTATCTTAATCCTGTATTCAAACTCTTGTCAAGTTCTTTTCTTGAAGCTTCATACACTAACTCAGATCATTACCCTTGACCGCGAAAACCGTCGGTCAGAGGAGAGCGCTTATACGCTCACGTCTGATCTTTGTCAAGTGCTTTTCAGCCCTGTAACAGAATTTTTCTTTATTTTTCAGAGAACTTTTCCCCACCCCACTCGCGAAGCGCTTAAACCCCACAGTGGCGAAGGAGGCGCTTTATACATCCGCCCTTTTTTTTTGTCAAGAGCTTTCTGATGAGTATTCAATAAAAACTTTCCTGCACTTGGAGTCCGCATAAGACTGAGTCATACTTCATCAAAACTTATATCCCTCCACACCATAAATTGAGACTCGTCCATCTATCCCCTTAACTATTCCCGGAACCAGGGCCCGAATCTGAAAATGGTCTCGCACGCCCTGATAGACTTTTTCGTCTACCAGGATCTCGCCACCGCGAGAGTTCTCCTGCAGACGCGCCGCAAGGTTAACGGTCTCCCCGATTGCGGTAAAATCCATCCTCACCGGAGATCCAATATTGCCGACGATAGCCTCCCCGCAACTAACTCCAATCCCGAGATGCAGGTGCGGTTCACCATCACGATGACGCTGGCGATTAAGGCGACCAATCTCCTCCTGCATCTCAACCGCACAGCCCACAGCTTTTTCGGCCGCGCCCGACAGTGGGGTCGGAGCTCCAAAAAGAGCCATCACACCATCCCCGATAAATTTATCGAGGGTGCCGGAGAAACGCAGTATAACATCAACCATCACCCCAAGGTAGGAGTTCAATAAATCAACCACCAACTCCGGTTCAAGACCCTGCGCCGAAGTTGAAAAACCGCGCAAGTCGGCAAAAAGTACTACCACCTCCATACGTTGACCGGTCAACTTCAATGGCTCCCCACTAACCAAAACCCCTTCAGCCACAGCCGGACTGACGTAGCAGGATAGCGAATGCTGAAGGCGCTCTTGTTCGGTAATATCGTCTACCATTATAATGTAACCCTGCAGATCCCCACCGCGCTCACGCCAGGCTTCCACCCGAACATGACGGTAGACGGCTCGACCATCATCTTTCTCGATGCGCAGTTTGACCCCCTCAACGACTCCTTTCTCCTCCATCTGACGCTGAAAAAAAGAGAATGGAATCTCGATTCGCGAGGCAAAAACTTGATCAACCCGACAACCCAGCACATCTTCTCGACGCAGATCCCCGAGCCTCTCCATTGAACGACTAAACATTTTAATGGTCAGATCACAGTCAACTACAATAATCCCGGAGACCAGACTCTCCAGGATCTCCTCCATAAAATCTCGACTCTGTTGCAGAGCCAATGTCGTTTCATTGACTTTAAGATCAAGATTGCTCGACAGGTTTTCGAGATCGCGGTTCTTCTCCGCCAACGACATATTCGCCTGACGTAATCGAGCCGTAAAAGCATCTTGATAAATATCGGCAAAGACCCTTAAAGCCTGACTTTCGGCCTCCAATATCAACTTAAAAGCGGCAATAATCTGCTCGTAATCACCTTTAAATTCTGATCGCAAGACCGGCATCACAACTTCCCGAAAGGTCAAAAACACCCCCTGGATTGCCGAAATTCGAACCTGCTCATCACTCCGGCGTTGCGCCATTTGCGCAATATAGTCTGTCAGTGAAACAAATGAGCCCGTTGCCAGAAAATCGAGATAGGCATGATAGCAGAGCCGGACGCTGTCTGCCAACTCAGAAGCCGGGCGCTTCCTGTACTCATCGATCTTGACTCGCACAGCCGAGACCGTCGCTTCAATCAGATCTTCCATATTCCGAGCCAGGGCCCGTGATAAACGCTCCCGCAACTCTTGCGTATCAGAAGTTTTCATCTTAAATGCAATCCTCTTTCAACATTTAGTGCCTTACAGGCAACGCCCGCGTTAGAAAAGGTACTCTTTCCGGGCAGCCAGCGGTAACACCATCAAAGAGACATCATGGAGTTTTGCATCAACATCCATAAAATAGTCATCAAATTCGGCATGGCGCACAAATCCGAGCTTGCGGAAGGCCTTGACCACAGAAAGTTCGGCTGACACCACTTCAGCAACCAGCATATGCAGGCCCATCTCGCGACCGATCTCAATCAACTCTTTCAGCAACTGCATCCCGAGACCTACCCCGCGAAACTCTTTCGCCAAGAATATGCGCAGCTCTCCAATATGACGCTCCGAGCCACTGCGCCGATGCAAAGTCGCATCACCAACCAGACAATCTCCATGCAAAGCCAGCAAAGGCACCACTCTCTCATAATCAAGATTAGCAAACCAAGAGGCAATCAATTCGGGATCACGAATATCCTCTTTCAGGAAACGCACATCTTGATCACTTGCCTGCTGACAAAACATTTCACTGACAGCATCCTGATCACCGGCACTCATGGGCCGCACCAACACCCGCAAACGGTTGCTGGTATTAACAAATTTTCGATAAACTTTGACCTTCATAGTTACCCTCCTATTTTTTGCTTAGCCATCACACAACTTTTTACGCCCCGCAGGAAGTGCCCTTGGGGTGCGAATGCATCAAACTTGCCTTACATTATTACATTATAGTATACTGCTTCATCAACGAGTAAATGTAAAACTAAAGAAAATGCTGACAACCATAACTGAGGGCCCCCGATATGAACAAAGAGCAGATCAACATCACTTTAGTGCAGATGAACGTCATCTTGGGTTGCCCGGAAAAGAATCTAGCCCGGGTGAACAATCTTCTGCATTCGGTCAGCGAAACACCTGACATCATTCTCCTGCCGGAACTCTGGAGCAGCGGTTACGACTTTGAAAACTTCACTAAATTGGCCGCCACAACTCCAGCCATGCTCGAACATCTGGCAATAATCGCCAAAACGAGGGAATCTTACATTGGCGGCACTCTAGTCGAAGAGGATAGCGGAAAGTTCTACAACACCTTTTTCCTCATCGACCCCAAAGGTAACTGCATTGCTGCATACCGTAAGATCCATCTCTTCTCGCTGATGGAAGAAGAGCGGCACTTTGCTCCCGGCCGTAAACCATGTTTAGTCGAAATTTGCGGATTACAAGTCGGCTTGATGACCTGCTACGACATCCGTTTTCCTGAACTCAGTCGCAACCTAACCCTACAGGGAGCTCAACTCTTACTGGTCTGTGCCCAATGGCCACGCCCCCGCACAACCCACTGGCGCACTCTGCTGCAAGCGCGGGCCATTGAGAATCAACTCTTTGTGGCAGCCTGCAACCGCATTGGTCAAGGCAGAGAACATCGCTATCCCGGCAGCTCAGCAATCATTGACCCTTGGGGCGAGACCACCTTAAAGACACCAGATCGCCAAGGCGCTTTTACCGCCACCATCAACCTTGCCAAAGTCAATGAGGTACGCCGGACAATGACTTGCCTTGCTGATCGCCGCCCTGAAATCTATTAGTACCTTAACAGGTTGTTTTCGGTTTTAAAAAACAAGAAAATGTTCTGATAAGAGTACTAATTTGCGACCTTGGGAGTGCCCTTGGGTGCGGGCCGAAAAGATCGCTTTTGAGTTGTGGGTCTCGACCCCGCATTAACATTAACCCATATAGGAAGCCAAAGCCTCTTGCCAGGGGCGCACCAAGGAGGGAAATAATTTTTTAAATTGGTCAAGTCCCAAAATAGCATGTTCCGGCAGATTCAAGGGACCACCAAAATCAATTTCAGTCATTGGCATTGGTTTTAAAAGAGCGCTGTCAAGACCGGCGTGTTCGGCAACTGCCCGGGCAAATTCGTAACAGGTGACACCATTACCGGCATCATTGGTATAGTGATAAACCCCGGCGGCCCACTCAGAAACCAGAGCCACGGTTGCCGCCGCAAGATCGCCGATATAGGTCGGGGCAATAAAGAAATCGTTGCTAACCGCCAGAGAACGTCCAGCTCCTAACTCCTCTTTTATCCGACTGACCCAATCTTCACCGCCGCCACCATAAAGCAGATCACTGCGAATAATAAGATAGTTCTCAAGCTGGTTCGAAACCATCTCTTCACCTCCTTGCTTGGAGATGCCATACTGGTTTAACGGCCACAGATCCTCCCCTTCATCGTAAGGGTCACTACTTTTGCCGTTAAAGACATACTTACTACTAAAAGAGCAGAGATAGACCCGAAATTTTGCAGCCGTACGGGCTAGGTTACAGAGCCCTCGAGTATTGACCGCAAGCTTGGTTGCTAATCGACTTTCGGCGGCAGCGACATCATTAAAACCAGCACAGTTAATGATTGTTGAGGGTTGCAAGCGCTCAACTGTTGCGACCACCATCTCTTCATCCAAAATATCAAGCTCATCCTGAGCAAAAGCAAGAACCTCAGTATTGGCTTGGATTTCAAGCAGTTGCACAACCGATCGACCAAGGTTGCTAGAGGCTCCAGTAACCATTATCTTTCTTATCATATTTTTTTCTCCTAGAATCAAATTCAATTAAAAAATTAAGTTACAGAGGGTAGCTGCGAACTTTGCTACGCCCACTTCGACTGGGGACACACCCCAAGAGTACTTCCTCGCTTCGCTCACAGCGCAGCTTTAACCCGTCACGGGCTCTTGTGCCCTTTAGGGTGAAAGCCCGGCCTGGAGGTATGTCCCCGCATTGAGACAATTCGAAGATAAAACCTGAATAGTTACTATCAATTCAACTATGATACCGAAGGAACTCACAAACCTTACACGCTACGGAAAACGGCAGACCCGCCTTTTCTACCAGCTCTTGAGGGGTAGCCGGAATAATTTTTTCCAGACTGCCAAAAACCTTTAAGAGCCGCAGTGCCCGCGCTTTACCGATCCCTTCAATTTCAACCAATACGGTCTCACGCTCTTGTTTACGAAGCAAACGATGATAGTTAACCGCAAATCGATGAGCTTCGTCGCGAACCTGCTGCAACAGCCGCGTAGCGGGAGAGCGAGGTGACAAAGACAAAGCATCTTTGCGGCCCGGTTGGTAGAAGCTATCCGGCACCTTGCGATCCTTACGCCCGCAGTCATCACGGCCCTTAGCAACTGCAACCAGAGGCACTTCGACTTCCAACTCCCGCAAAATCCGCTCGACAGCTACAAGCTGGGGCCGACCACCATCAAGGAGTAACAGATCGGGCCGCGGCCGGCAGTTTTCACCCGTAAACCGACGGCGTACAACCTCGGCCATCCTGGCAAAATCATCGGGCGCACCATCATTGAGACGATAATGACGATATTCACTTTTACTCGCCTGAGCGGACCTAAAACAGACCAGAGAGGCAACCACGCTATCTTCTTGAAGATTGGAGATATCAACCCCTTCAATCACTTCCGGCAAAGCCTTTAATTTACAAACCCGCGCCAACTCCCGCATTGCCTGACCAGAAAAGTCATCATCCGCAACCTGTCGGGCAAGATAATCCTCTGCATTTTTTTGGGCCAGTTGCAAGAGCTGCAAGCGGCGCCCCCGACTCGGAACCAGAAGCTGCACCCGAGAGCCCCGAATCCGACCAAGCCAGGATGCAAGAGCTTCCGAGGCCTCGCCAAGCTCCGGCACAACAATTATTTGGGGAGGGCGATCACCCTCTCCGCTATCCCTGTAATGACGTTGCAGAAAAGCCCCCGGCAACTCCTCTTTACGGCCACCATATTCGAAAAAAGAGAAGGGTCGGCCGCCAACTACATTGCCCCTCCGGATAGTCAAAAGATAGAGCACACAGGCTCCATCAGACTTGGAAGCAACGCCCAAAACATCAAGATCCTCGTCCCGCCCGGCATCGATAGTCTGATTTTCCAAGACCCGCTTAAGATCTGCCAGCGCATCCCGTAAACCGGCCGCCGCCTCGAAATCGAGCCCCGCAGCCGCCCTTAACATGCGCCGCTCAAGACTTTTCAACACCGGTCGACCCCGACCGCCGAGAATCAGGGCCGCCTCACTGATTAAACGTCGATACTCAACCGGCGTCACCTTTTCGCAACAGGGAGCGGCACAGAGATTCATCTGGTAGTTGAGACAGGGCCGCACCCGATTAGCGAAACGTTCTCCCCGACAACGCCGGAGACGAAAATGTCTATTAAGTATCCCTAAAGTCGCCCGCAGGGCACCAACGGCCGGAAAAGGGCCAAAATAGCGAGCCCCATCCGCCCGCCGCCGTCTGACAACCTCGAAACGGGGAAATACCTGCTTCCGGTCAAGGCGCACGTAGGGATAGTTCTTATCATCTTTGAGTTCAACATTAAAGGGTGGACGATGCTTTTTTATAAGGTTATTTTCAAGTAACAGGGCTTCAATCTCACTACCAGCCAGAATCACCTCAAGATCACGCACCTTAGTCAGCAAAAGCGCAGTTTTGGCTCGATCCGGGCGCCCGCTGAAATAGGAACGGACTCTTTTACGTAGCGAAATTGCTTTACCAATATAGAGTATTTTCCCATCACCGGCCAACATTATATAGACGCCGGGATGGTCAGGCAAAACTTTCAGCTTATCTTCGAGTTTTTCTCCTGGCCCACTCATCGCGGCAGCGGACCCCGCTTCCGACCGACATTTGTCACCGCGCCCCCTCCTTTTCCGCCAAACGCTGACGGATGGTCGCCTCATAACCATTTTCGGTCGGTCGATAGAAAGAGGACTCTATAAGTTTCTCCGGTAAGGCCTTTATCAACGCAGAATTCATGACGTCACGATGCGGATTAACATAGTCACGACCATAGCCCAACTCTTTCATAAGACCGGTCGGAGCATTACGCACCTGCAGGGGAACCGGCTGGTTACCGGTGACCTTAATCTCTTGAGCCACTCTTTTCATAGCCAGGTAAACGGCATCACTTTTAGGAGCCGTCGCCAAATAAACTGCAGCCTGATAGAGAGCCAACTCACCTTCTGGAGAGCCTAGAGTTTCATAGGCTTGACGGGCATTGATTGCCAGCTGTAGAGCCTGGGGTGCGGCATTCCCGATATCTTCACTGGCGAAACGGATCATCCGCCGAGCACAATAGAGCGGCTCTTCACCGGATTTAAGCATCCGTCCCAACCAGTAGAGTGTGGCATCGGGATTACCAGCTCGCATACTTTTAATAAAGGCCGAGATCTGGTTAAAGTGCTCCTCACCATCCCGGTCGTAGGCCAATTCACGGCCCGACAGAAGGGGAGTAAGAGTCTCCACAGTCAGCTCGTCCCCCTCTTCAGGGGCAAAATTTATGAAGGCCATCTCCAGCAAATTTAACGCCCGCCGGGCATCGCCCTGAGCATATGCAGCAATCGCCACCAAAACCTCAGTCGTAACCTTGAAATTACGTCGATAATCAAGGGCCAGCCGAGTCGCCGCCTTTTCGAGAAGAAGTTTAATCTCGACCTCGGCCAGAGCCTCGAGAACCGCAACCCGAGCTCGGGAGAGGAGAGGGGTGATTATCGAAAAAGAGGGATTCTCGGTTGTTGCCCCCAGCAAAATGAGACAACCCTCCTCTACCGGAGCCAGCAAAAAATCCTGCTGAGCTTTGTTGAAACGGTGAATTTCATCGAGAAAAAGAACTGTGCGCCGACCACGCTCTTGATTTTCACGACCCAGCTTGGCAATTTTACGAATATCAGCAACCCCGGCGGTAACCGCCGAAAGCTTATGAAAATCGGCCTCAACCGCACCAGCTAAAAGGGTTGCCAGAGTTGTCTTACCACAACCCGGAGGCCCCCAGAAGATCATTGAGTCGAGATGGCCCTGAGCCAACATGCGGGCGATAAAACCCTCTTCACTGAGCAGATGATGCTGGCCGACAAACTCTTTCAGGCTTTGCGGACGCAGACGATGGGCCAACGGCGGCAGGGATGTTTGCAATATTTACTCCTTGATTTTCTCAATGAATAAGCCTATCTGCAAAGAATGTCAAGTCACAGATTTGGTGCCGCATACCACTGCAAGTTGATATTTTTGTAAAAAAACCATTGTATGGCTAAGCAAAAATTTTGATATACTAGAAGTAGTGATTTTGTCAGGCCCGAGACAATACATCAAGTATGTCGAGTGTCTGACAAAATCACTACGACGCAGTAGATCGGACTTTTTGCTTAGCCATCAAACTTGACAGAAATGATCATGCAAGCTAGAATACTGCCATGAATAGTGAAAAGAACTGGCTTAACCAGCAGCAGCAACTGATTTATGAAAGGCGAAGTATCCGCCATTTTGACAATCGTCCACTCACAAAAGAGTTGCTCGACACCATCCTTGACGCCGGCCGCTGGGCCCCTTCAGGCCTCAACAACCAGCCCTGGCGGTTCGCTGTCATCGAAGACCCGAAACTCAAACTAAAGCTCTCTGAGCTCACCAAGTACCATCGTATCATCGAAGAGGCCCCAGCCATAATCTGTGTCTTCCTCGACAACAAGTCCCTCTACCATCGTGAAAAAGATATCCAAGGTATCGGCGCCGCCCTGCAGAATATGCTACTTATGGCTCACAGCCTTGGACTCGGCGCGGTCTGGCTTGGTGAAATCCTTAAAAATGGCGACCAGGCTTGCAAAATCCTGGAGCTAGAGCCCCGTTATGAACTGATGGCCGTAATCGCCACGGGCTATCCGGCCTCTGAGCTAAAAAACAAAAAGATAAGCCGCAAACCTTTAGAAGAACTAATCCTGCTTCGCCGCTAGAAAACTTCAAAAACCCAGGAGGGCCACCATGTATGACCCACCCAGCAAAGCTCCCCCCAGCCCGGGCGACATCCCGGCAATCATGGCTTCCCAGTACGCAGCGCCCCTGAGCCTGAGAAGACGCCACCCTAAACGCGATCGCCGTACATCAGACTCGTCACCTAGCACATCATTTTTAGATCGAAAAAAAAACCGGCCTGACTACCGTGAAATCCTCAGCATTCTCAAACAGACCTGCAAGAAGCTCAAACTCCATGAAAACAATCTCCACATCTCACTAATAGAGTTGCCAGACGGATTCCTCCTTAAGGCCTATGACTGCTCAAGCAACCGCCAGGTCTGCCGCCAACTCACTGAACGATTTTTCCACTCCCCCGAAAAAATTGAGCGCTTGGTCAAAGAGATCATGAGTGGCACAGGACTCCTCCTTGACCTTACTATTTAGTGCGAGACCAAAAACCACCAATTCCCCGATTGAGAGCTTAACAATTTCTTGACAAGATGAAACAGATAGATTAGAAGTCCCTCGGTTTCAGAAACATGAAATCACCTTATGCTGCCGAAGTGGTGGAACTGGTAGACACGCTATCTTGAGGGGGTAGTGGGTTAACGCCCGTGCCGGTTCGATTCCGGCCTTCGGCACCACACATATAAAAGGGGTTGTAATCTTAGCCGATTACAACCCCTTTTTGTTTTTTGACAGATAAAAAAGTTCTATTCTCAACTATAAAAAAGCGCGCCAAAGGCCGTAATTAATCGCTCCCGAAACTGCTTCAGCCAAAAGATCGGCAACTATAAAGTCAGTAACGGGGTCACTATTTTCTATTTACACAATTCTGGCCATTAACGTCGGGTTTCCCCATTCCCCCTCTTAAAAATCGCCTAACTTGCGGCGCTGGATCACCAGCAGGGAGGCGCCGGTCAAGATGGCCATGAGTATCATAAGGCCCCATTCGGAGAGGGTTGGAATCATTTCCTCCGACAGGGCGGCTCCACCCGGGTCGACGATTAATCCATCAACCCCGGTACCATCTCCGAGTTGGCCATCGGTCAGAGTAAACTCCGCATAGGCAACACTATCACCTCCGACAGCTAGCGTTCCGAAGGTGACACCGGGGAGCGTATACCACTGAGGATCGTTGACATACGGTGGCGCAGGCCCAAACTTCCTGTAGGTACTGTAGTACGGCAAATCCGATACTCTCTGTTTGAAGAGTAGTGGCTATGTCGGGATCGGCACCTGGGATTCTGGCTATGAACTGGATGTTGTAGGTCAGGTTAAAGCCAGTGAAGGCTTTATTGCGGGTTCGAGTCGTGATCTCAAGCAGAATATCGAAGAATTGACCAGTGAAGATGCCTTTACAACTCTCCAGAAACTAGCTCCGGTAACTTACCAATACAAAACCAATCAAGATGAAGGTCGCGGCGGTTTTATTGCAGAAGAGGTCGCCGTCAATGGAAGAAAAGGGTTGGGCTCAATGGATATCGTAGCCGTCCTGACCAAGGTCTTGCAAGATCAGCAACAGGTTATAAATGATCAGAAAAAAGCCCTGCAGCGGCTCGACAGCAAGCTGCAAACCCTTGAAGAAGGCATAAACATTTGTAATTACTGACAGTTCGCAAACAAATTACGATATGAGTAGATGCAGCTAAGTCCCGGTTTCAAAAAGCTATCAAGGTCTACAAATATATAAAAAACTAAAACGGGCTGTTTCCTGAGACAGGAAACAGCCCATTTGTTTGTTGCATTTACCCTTCTTGACAAAATTTTTAACGGCATAGCCTACGAGCTTGCCTTCGATTTTTTTGAACAAGGATTTATTAATCTCCCTCCCCTATAAACCAACAAAGGGTACGAATTCCAAATCCGTACCCTTTGTTGGTTTGATCAACTAAAAAAAATCTAGCTGTTTAAAACATCGGCCATCTCCGGTAAAATTGCCGGCAGTTCATCAATTAATTTTTTGACTGCATTTACCGAATTATCGAACATCGCCTGCTCAGTTTCATTGAGCTCGAACTCAAAAATTGCCTCAACCCCTTTGGAGCCGAGAACACAAGGCACGCCGACATAGTAGTTGTCGACCCCGAATTCACCCTTCAGCAGGGCACAGACCGGCAGCACCCGTTTCTGATCCCGTAAAATTGCCTCAGCCATAGCAATCGCAGAAGAGGCCGGGCTGTAGAAAGCTGAACCGTTGCCAAGCAGTTTGACAACCTCACCACCAGCCATCTTGGTGCGCTCAACCATGGCGTCCATAACCTCTTGGGCTTGAGCCTGGTCTCCGCCATATTTACGAACCAACTGTTCCATTACCGGTATCCCGTTGACATTGGCATAGCGGACAATTGGTACCATCGTATCACCATGACCACCGAGAACCATAGCATTGACGTCGCGCGCTGAGACTCCGAGTTCCCAGGCAATAAACGAACAGAAACGGTTGGAATCCAGAACCCCGGCCTGACCAATAACCCTTTCTGAGGGAAATCCGGTGACCTTCTGACATAAAGTTACCATCGCATCGAGAGGGTTGGAGATAATAATTACGAAAGCATCCGGGGCATGCTCTTTAATCCCCTCGGAGACCTGCTTCATGATTTTTGCGTTGATCCCGAGCAGATCATCACGACTCATGCCCGGCTTGCGCGGCAGACCAGCGGTTACGATAACAATATCGGAACCGGCAATATCAGTATAACTATTGGTTCCTTTCAAATCGACATCAAACTGATCGATCCGGGCAACCTCAGCCAGGTCAAGCATCTTACCCTGCGGCAGACCCTCAACAATATCGAAAAGGACAACATCTCCAAGTTCTCTCTGGGCACACAACTGAGCCAGCACACCACCAATCTGCCCGCCACCAATCAATGAAATTTTCGCTCTCTTCATCTTTAAACCCTCCACTTTCATAACTGATTAAACCCGAAAACAGCCACTGCCATTTTCAGCACAATAAACGATTTACAAAAGAGTATTCTGATACTCTCAGCCAGGAATGTATACAGTATGCAAAAGGCTGATGGATGTCAAGAAAAAAAACATCAATTTTTTAATTGACAGAGTAAAAAGCGAACAGTAAGCTGAAATTCTCTGCCACCTTGATCTCTTGCCGAGTAGAGACCCCATTCAACGATCCACGAAACCTTTTTAAGGTTGCACGATGAAATATATTAAAGCCCAAATCACCCGCCTCATGATTGACTATTTCGCTGACGACGACCGCCGTATAGAACATGCTTTAAATGTCCTTTTTGAGGCCGAACGACTGATGGGCGAAGAGAGCATCGCTTACGACCATGAGATTGTAATCGCTTCCGCCCTGCTCCACGATATCGGAATCAGAGTCTCGGAAGAAAAACTGGGTTACAACAATGGTAAAACCCAGGAAGAGTATGGCCCCCCGGTAGCCGGAAAGCTTCTTGGCTTAATCTCTTTTCCGGTTGCAAAGATTAATATCGTCAAAGATATTATCGCCAATCACCACTCACCCTCACGGCACAACTATCCAGAACTTAAGCTCCTCAAAAAGGCCGACCGAATTGTCAACCAAAACGAAAAGTAACAAGAGATAGGAGGCTGTCATGTCTGAAAAGAGTAATGCAAGTGCCTTAGTCCTGGGATTATCTATCTTTTTGGGCCTGGCAACCCTCGGATACCTGCTCGGTGATGCCGCTCTTTCCGTCAAAGAACTTGAGCGTAGTGTCAAGGTCAAAGGCCTCTCCGAACGTGAATATCCGGCCGATATCGTTATCTGGCCGATCCAGTTTATCGCCGCTGACAACAACCTGCAAACTCTCTACAATACGCTTGAAGAGAGTACCGGCAAAATCACATCCTTTCTCAAAAAGCACCAGATCAAGGCCTCCGACATATCCAGCAACCCCCCCACAATCACTGATAAATCGGCGCAAAGGTACGGTAACTCAGCCCCGGCTCTGTTCAGATACAGCGCCGTCCAGACAGTAACCGTCTACTCCAATGAGATCGATACGGTACGCCTGGCAATGGGGGTTTTGGCCGAACTCGGCAAAGAGGGGATCGTCTTTAACAGCGACGACTATGAAGCCAGACCTGAATATATCTTCACCAGACTCAATGAAGTAAAACCAATAATGATTGAAGAAGCGACTAGAAAAGCCCGCGCCGTAGCCTTGAAATTTGCCCAAGATTCACAAAGCCGGCTCGGCAAAATAAAACGGGCCTCGCAGGGGCAATTCAGCATCAACGCCCGCGACAAAAGTACACCGCACATGAAACGAGTCCGCGTGGTCTCGACGGTCGAGTATTATCTCTCGGATTGAGGGCAGTGGGCAGTGTAAAACCTGAGCAGCTATAAACTGTGATGCATTCGTAAAAAGCGGGATGGCTAAGTAAAAAATCATCATTTTTCACGAATTAACAGGTAAAATATTTTTTCTTATGACTGATAAAACAAAACCCAGAATAATTGTTGTCGGTGGTGGCGCGGCCGGACTTATGGCCGCCGGAGCGGCGGCGGAGACCGGAGCTCGAGTTCTGATCTTAGAAAAGATGAAACAGCCAGGGCGCAAATTGGCAATCACCGGCAAAGGCCGTTGCAATCTGACCAACAGTGCCGACATAGTTGATTGTATCGCTCATTTCGGAAAAAATGGGCGCTTCCTCAGGCAAGCTTTACATCGTTTCTCCAACCAAGACCTGATCGATTTTTTTGCCGCTAACGGACTCGAAACAGTCACCGAAAGAGGCGGTCGCGTCTTTCCCGCCAACGGCAAAGCCCCCGAGGTTGTCAAGGTTCTGCGGCAATGGCTGAAAAAGTGCGGAGCCACCATCCGCCTCGCAAGCCCGGTTGAAAAACTCCTACTCAAAGATGATCAAGTTATCGGAGTGGTGGCCAACGGCGAAGAGTTTGACTGTTCTGCCGTCATCCTGGCAACCGGTGGGGCCTCCTACCCGGCAACCGGTTCAACCGGTGATGGCTACCGCCTGGCGGAGAGTGTCGGCCACCACATCATCCCGGTGCGCCCGGCCCTGGTGCCGCTGGTATTTGCCGAACCTTCTTTTAAAAAATTGGCCGGCTTAAGCTTGCGCAACGTTGCCGTCCGCCTTTTTATCAAAAATAAAAAAGTAAAAGAGATTTTTGGTGAACTGCTCTTTAGCGAAGATGGCATCAGCGGACCTACGGTTCTAACCTTGAGCAGCATGGCCGTCGACGCTTTAAAAAACCGGGATGAGGTCTGCATATCGCTGGATCTCAAACCGGCTCTTGATGAGAAAAAACTTGATACCCGCCTGTTGCGCGACTTTCAAAAGCGGGGTAAAGAGAGTCTCAGCACCCTGCTCAGAGGATTATTGCCTCAAGAGATTGTGGCCACCTGCCTTGAACTAACCGACATCAACCCTCTACGCCAAGGACATGAGGTAACAACTGCGGAACGAAAACGGTTGCGTAGCTGGTTAAAGAATTTCCGCCTGCCGATCTCCGACCACCGCCCCTTAAGCGAAGCGATCATCACCGCCGGTGGTATCGACACCAAGGAGATCGAACCTAAAACCATGGCCTCACGTCATATCAAAAACCTCTTTTTTGCCGGTGAACTCCTTAACATTCAAGCCGACAC
>DAOWIX010000090.1 GCA_030640695.1 Deltaproteobacteria bacterium
AAGAAAAGCCGCCTGACCTCCAGCCCCGAGAAAACTGAGCCAGAGATGATAGTCTTCGCCATAACGCTGCCCTTCGGGAAACCTTAAATCAATATCACGGCGCAACATCACGGTTGGAGTTCGCAGAGAATTTGAGTAAAGAAGTCCCCGCAGAGAACACTCTGAAACCTTAAAATGCTTCGGCAGCCGGGGTTCGTATATTTGTGAAGCGCCGCAAAGATGGCCTGATAGAGCTATCTCGGGATGACTCTCCATAAAGCCAAACTGCAAAGCGATTTTGTCGGCATGCCAGCTATCATCGGCATCCAAAAAAGCTATAAAAGGCTGACTTGCCCGCTCCCAACCATAATTACGGGCCGCAGCCGGCCCCCGGTTCTTTTCCAGAGAGAAAACTTTAAGCCAGCTCTCTCCATACTCTTTTACCAGTAAACTTAGAATTTTAAGGGTATCGTCGTCACTGCCGTCATCAACAACAATCACCTCGTAAGGTCTGCAGCTCTGAACTGCAACCGAGGTCAAAGCCCGAACAATCGTCGCCGCCGCCCGGTAGCAGGGAATAACCACCGAAACCGGCGCCGTCTCTTTTTTATTTGCAAGCTTAAGCTCCAAACCAGAGACCCAACTCCCAACCCCACGAAGACTCATCATTCATCACTCATCTTTCATCATTCCCCAGGCATCATTCCCCAACCACCCACTGCCAGGTCCGTTGCAACCCCTCTCTAAAACTATATTGTGGCTGCCAACCAAGCACCTTGCGAGCCCGACTACAATCAAGATAGTTTACCTTACTATCACAGGCTCGGCTATCTTTATAAAAAACCTCTACCTTGCGGCCGCTTACATCCTGCAACAGATCAATTAATTGATTGAGACTGCAGGGACTACCAAAGCCGACGTTAAAAAGCTTTTCCGAGGCACTGTTCTCACAGGCCAGCAGAATAGCTTTGGTTAAATCGGCAATATAGAGATAATCCCGGGCAACGCTGCCATCACCCCATATTTCTATCGGTTCTCCACTCTTGATCCGCCCGAGAAAGACCGCAACCGCCCCTTGGGCACCACTGATTTTCTGGCGTTCTCCATAAGGGTTGGCGATCCGCAAAACCGTGTAGTCAAGACCATGCAGATGGTGAAATAATTTAAGGTATTTTTCGGTTGTCAGCTTGATGATTCCATACGATGAGAGAGGGTCAGTTAGGCTATCTTCGTGAATCGGCAAAACCGGTGAGGGGCCATAAACCTGGCCCCCAGAAGAGGCAAAAACCACCTTTTTGACACCTTTTTTTACAGCCTCTTCAAGTAAGTTCACCGTACTTTTAAGGTTTGTCTCAATATCGTAAAGGGGGTTTAAATTTGAGGAGGCCGGCAATACTGTGCTAACCAGATGAATCACCAGATCGACCCCTTCAAGGGCCTGAGCCAAAGCTCCGGCGTCCTCCTCGATCTTCGTGAAATCGCCATAATGAAGCTCAACCCGGTCAAGAACGGTGCTAAGATTTTCCAAATCACAACCGGGGCGCTCAAAAACCCGCACCCGGTGACCGGCGGCCAGCAGAGCGTCAACCACATGTGAACCGATAAAGCCGGCACCACCTAAAACCAGATAGTTCATTTTATTATATCTTCATAAAAATATTTATATTCCTGATCAAGGCCAGTCAAAGAGAAGTGCTCCAACATTCGTTGCCGAGCTGCCAAGCCCATCTCCTGGCGCCGCCTATCATCTAACAGTTCCTGGATTGCCGCAACGTAGCCTTGGGAATTTTCCGGCTCCGAGACCAGATAACCACATTCCGGTTTTACCAGCTCAGCACATCCCCCAACCTCGGCCACCACCGGCACCACTGCCATCGCCATCGCCTGGTAGAGAACCATCGGCACCCCTTCCCAGTCTGAGGTCAAGAGCAGAATATCAGCGATCAGATACCAATCGGGTAACGTATCAAGAGCTTGTTCACCATACCAGAAAACCAGGTCCTGCAAGCCCTGCTCCTGCAACTCGGCCAAAAACTCCTTTTTCTGCGACTCCAGGTTACCTTCGCCAATAACATGCATGACAAAAGGAACTCCTTGACAACGCAAAGCATTCGCTATCTTAAGCAGCCTAAGCGGCTGCTTCTGGCGATCGAGACGCCCGATAAAAAGCAGGTTTAAAACGTTTTTACGGCGGTAGTCTGAGATTTTCGCAACTACTTGACGGCTTTGGGGATTATAAAAATCACTGTCGACACGGCCATGAATAACCTTAAATTTAGAGCGCTCTACATAGGGGTAGAGCTGCATAATCTCCTCGCCCAGCTGGGAATACTCAAGATTGTAACGATCAATAAGATGATCATAACGTGGTGGCATATCAAACGCGTAACCGGTGCGCCGGCCATCGGGAAAGTAATCGAAACAGTGAAATTGAGCAACCACTTTAAGACCGGGAAAGCGCTCTTTCAGTTTTGGCAGAGCCTGATATGCGACCTCAGAGTTCATAATATGCAAAACATCAATACTCTTGAGAGCGATAAATTCCAGCATAAATTCGGTCATTGCCGCTTGATCGCGGCAGCCCAAAGCCGGCAGATCATAAATCCCTTGCGCATAATCGGCAATCTTAGGCAACCAGTTATTATCCTGTAAAAGGGTCGTGACGAAATATTTATCACTCCATTCCGATTTAAGTTGAGAAAACCAGTCAACCGTCATCGTATCGGCACCACCAGTAATCAACCAGGGAGAGACATAGAGGATTTTTATTTTTTTATTGTGGTTACCAAGGTCAACTTCTGACTCCGGTTTTGATTCCAATTCAGGCAATGGCAAAAAATCTTCCACACAAACTTTTTGCAATTTATAGGAAGCCTGAAGATAGTGGAAGAAATCGTCTCTCTTGCCTTGCAGGTGATACTGTTCCGGAAAATAGACTTGCAAACCGGCTTTTTTATTATAGTTGAAAAAAGATTGCCACCGGTTATCAACGGTTACGATTAAAGGTCTATCAGGATCTTCAATTCGAGCCAATAGTTTAGAAAACAATCTCCAGGGGTCAAAAGAGACCCCGACCAGATCAAGCCAAAGTGCGGTTTTTTTAGGAGCTCCTGCTGACGGCAGGAGATTGCAAAGAGATTCGGTCACCTGCCAATGTTGCCTAGCTCGACGGCGCAAATAGCGCTCATGGTTAACAATATAACCCAGATGTAAAGCCTGTATACGTTCTTTAGCGAGAGCAAATGGGGCATCATTACTTTCAGTGAGAACCGGCTCACAAGAGCTATGAGAATAAATACGATCGGTCAATGAGCGCCCAACATAACCATGCCGAATCAACTTAACGTAAAACTCCCACTCTTCAGAACCTGCCGGCAGGGTTTCATTGTATCCCAACACTTCAAGCCCGGCTGAACGTAGAAAAACAACCGCCCGAAAACGGTTTTCATGAAGAGATGCAATCGGATCAGTGATTTCGAGACCCTCTGTCCCTTCCACCCCGAACAGTTGGTTTACACTCTTAATGAAAAAGTGCGGGGGCGATGTTTCCAGCAACAATAGACATTTTTCGAGAAATGTCGGTTCCAACTCATCACCACTATACAGTGTTACAATATACTTACCCTGCGCTTGGCTTAGCGCTCGGTTAAAAATATCGACCCGGGAAGATGAATCAACCCCTAGAACTTTCCAGTAGGAAAGCCCCTCTTTAACCATTTCATCTGCAAACTTTTGCTTAAGCTGCTGGTTGCCACCATGAACCATAAAAATGACTTCAAATTGGGGCCAAGTCTGGGTTTTGAGAGAAGCGCCCAATGAAGAAAGACAATCCATTCTTAAATCGCAGGAGATCAAAAGCGTCAATAACGGTTCGCGACCATAGATTTCCTGATGGTAGCGATGAGAGTCAAAAAAGCGACCGGCATAGGTAACAACTTTTTCTTTCAGAACTGGCCAGAGGTTACGACCCGACTTTAAATGGGCAGCTTTCGCACGCCAGCGACGCACTCTCTCCTTCAAGGCAGAGGGAAGAAAGATACGTAACAACTCCCGTAAATTGCTGCCGACCTGATGGCCGTGACGTAATGCCGAAAGAATAGTGAACAAACGAAAACGTTTGGCATTGATAACTGTCTCATATTGCAGACGATACCACTCCCGATTCTGCCAAAGTTCGTGCTGAAACTGCTCCATACGGGCGAGCTCCTGATCACGCCCCCGCATCTGCTGTAAGATTTCCGAGTTTTGCTCTAGCAGGTTTTTATTATGCTCTTGCAAGTTTTTATTTAACTTTTCAAAAGACTCCATCTGCCCCAAGTAGAAACGCTGCGCCTCCTGCAGGGTGCCAATATACTCATGCTGCTCTTTTGCCTGAAGTGAGAGTTTTTCAACAAAATCCTGCTCCTCCAGGCGCCGTCGGCCACTGCTGAGTAAAACTTCGAACTCTTTCTGAGGGATATCATTAACCCCATTGAAACCTTTTTGCTGGCGGCGAAAATAGAGAACCGAGATGAGCAGGGTTTCCAGGTTCAAACGATAATATTTCGCCAGCAATTCGACCAAAGTCGAAAAATCCCACTGCCGGACAAGTCGCCCCTCCTCCAGAGCCGCCGCCAGAACCAATGACACTTCGAGTAAGAAATCGGCCCGCTTTTCGAGCTCCCTCTCTTTCAAGGTATTACCGGCATGCTGGCGATAAGCAAGCAACTCGGACTCACAATAACAGGCCTCGTATCTCGACAAAGCCCGTACCAGAAAGTCAAGATCATTAACATAACGAAGATCACGAAAATGCCCGATCTCTAACAATAAGCGACGGCGAAAAAAGAAGTTGGACGTAGTACAAAGAAAGTTGTCCCGCAACAGGCTTAAAAGCAGGTCTCCTCCTTCATAATAGTCGGCTTGTGCATCATGCAACCAGCTACATTCAGAGCGCTCCGGCGCCAGAATAACGCCTTTTTCATCAATCAGAGATACCCTGGAAAAAGCCATCATGCATTCGGGACGAGCTTCAAGCAACTTGACCAGTACCGCCAGACGCTCAGCCATAAAGAGATCATCAGAGTTCAAAATGGCAATATATTTGCCACGACTGAGACTCAAACCACGATTAATGGCAGCGGCAGTGCCTCGATTTTCCTGAACGACAAGTCGCAAACGAGGATCCTTAAATAAAGAAACCTCTTGCACGGTTTGATCTTGCGAGCCATCATCAACAACAATAACCTCAAGATCAGCCATTGATTGATTAAAGACACTGTTTAAAGTCGCAACAATCCAACGTTCATGGTTATAGGCCGGGATGATGACACTGACCAACGGCGCTTGCACCCTCTTTAGGGAGGGCTCAGTATCAACTCTTTCCGTCTCTTTAAACATCGTGATTATTCATCAACCTTTTTTTTGAGCCAGAAAGATGAGCCCTCTTTTCCGATCCCCTGTAAGCCGGGATCTCCCCATAACTCTTGAAAATGTTCAAGCATCCCTGTACACCAGGAGATATAGACATTAGGCAGGATAATCTCGAAACTTTCCCGACCATATAGTAGCAGCCCCCCCAGAACATACTGTTCCGAATACATGCGCTTAGCCCACTCATCCGGATAATCAAAAGGCCAGAATATATCATGCAGATGAATATAGACATTACGCTTGAGGCGCGGGAGAATGTCAAAGAAAAAGACTTCCGTGTCGGAATTCTGCAAGACTCGGTGAGAGCCGTCAAAAAAAAGTATATCATTGTCTCTCAACTCATCAAATGCCGACAGATCACACTCTTCCAGAGGTTTACGAACAACCTCATCACAAAGCTCGTCGATCTCGGCTCGCGGAAACGGATCAATAGAAACAATGCGGGTGGATGGGCTGTTTAAGGCTTTGGCTTTGGCGGCAATTCTGGTTGAGTGGCCGGAACCAATCTCAAAATAGGTTCGGGGCTTGAGCGTTGAAATCAGCCCGAACAAAGAGATTGCATCAAAGGCCGGGAAAAACCCGTTATTCCAGACCGGCTCTTTCGGCGAAGTGGTGGAAGAGGCAGTGAGAGGAATGGTCTTAAACTGCTCCATAAAAGAGGTAAACTCTTTTACAAGCTTCTCATACTCACCAGACTGTGCCGCCAGAATGGACTCCAGCCTGGCATGTCGGGGTTCAATTCCGCCATAACGACGACACATATTATGGCTATAGTAATCCTCTATTTCAACCCGGTCGACTTTTCCCATAGACCCACTCCTGACTTATATTAAAGATCACACAGAGCCACCCGTTGGGGTTGATAACGTTGCTCAAGATAGTTATAAAAAGGCTCCACATCATGCTCTGGATGATACTCTTCAGGATAATAAACGAAGAGATTATCTAGATTGTGCAAAATAAAAAACTCACGCCAACGAATATCTATGGTCAATAGAACCATTGCTGAAGAGTTACCCAACCGCAAGCAAATATCTTTTAACAGGGCCGGTGAAATATTACTGCCCTTGTAAAGATCAAGTAGAAAGAATTTGCCATCGGCCTTAGCACCAACCCCTAAATTAACCAGAGAATGGTTAACCAGGTAAGGCTGATGCGCCAGTTTAAGTAACCTCTTTTCCTGAGCTTTAATCGTAGCCCTATGCAGGCCCCCGATTTTGCTTTTTAGATCTTCATGCTTTTTTATAGCATGGTAATTTCTAGCACCCGGCTTCACATAGTAATTATAAAGAGGCTCCCTGATTACGCGCCCTACATAACCATGGGCCACCAGATTGACACAGAACTCCCAATCTTCATAACCTCCGGCCATTACCGGATTATAACCACCCACCTGATCAAATGCGGTTTTTCTAAAGATCGCGTATCCCATCCGATTTTCTGCCAACGAGAAAACCGGTGAGCTGTCTCGGGTTTCCCAAATGAAATCATCAGCTCCGGTCGAATTGGTCCAGGTGTAGGCAAAGAAATGCTCAGGTGAATTTTCAAGCAGGAGAAGGCATTTTTCAAGAAACGTCTTCTCAATCGTATCATCGGCATCGAGAGGAAAAATATATTTTCCCCGGGCTTTGGCAATGGCATGGTTGCGGGCCGCAATAACTCCCTGGTTGGGCTGTTGCATAACCTTAAATTTGGGAGATGTAAGTTTTTTCAGCTCATCAATCCGGGCCACTGTCTCAGGATCGGTCGAACCGTCATCAATGAGAATAATTTCAAAATTCTGCCATGACTGAGCCTCTAAACAGCTCAGTACCGGTTTAAGATAAGCGCCATAGTTATAACAGGTAACGATCACGCTAACCAAGGGCCCCGACCACGATTGCTGATTGATCTCTATCGGTTTGATTGAACGTTTACGGCACTCAGCCGACAAAGCCGTTCCCAGCGAAGCAATCCGAACTAAGCCTCGGCGCAGAATTCCAGCATAGAATGAGGGATCCTTGAGACGTTTTTTAAATCTTACAGGGATCGGCAATAGCGCCAGCCGATAAAGATGATAGCCTAATTTACGAAACCTGAAAACTTGCGTCAAATAATAACCCAAAAGATAGGATCTTGACTGCAGCAGAGTTTCATATTGCTGCTCAAACCAGAGTCGGCCTTCCCAAAGCTCCTGCTTCTCCCGCTCGCGCTTTGCCCTTTCGGCAGCAAGCTTTACCTTACACGCCTCTTCTGTCAGTCGGCAACAATCATTTATTTCAGGATTGTCACCGGTGGATGCCTTTTCAGGCAAACGTTCCTTATCAAGTGATGGCTTTGGCACCGTGCTCTTCCCTAAATTTATTTCTGACAAACCACTCATTCGAAGGGTAGCCTCGAGAAAACCAGCACCATGTTGGCTGTCCGGTTCAAGGTGGCACCCTTCGCCCCACTCATTCCAAGCATTAATAAAGATAAATTGGTCATCGTTGTCAAACTCTCTGCGAGTGCGCGCTACCACTTCCTGCAGAAAACGCTGATAGCCTTCCGGCGTCGCCTTGTGGATAATGGTAGCACTGTGCTGCTGGCGCCGCGCCGTATTATCCCAGGCCGGAAAGACCCCGTAGTAACGTTTATAGTCAGGCCTTTTTTTGGCCAACATCGCCTCTACGACATCATCATAAAAAAATACCCTATTTTTGACCGTACCGGGAAGGGCACCCTCTTGCTCTTGACTCCAGCAACCAAGCTTATCTAGATAGACCCGGCGCGTCAAACAGCGCCAGTCTGGAGCAAATTCCACGGCGGCGTCAAAGCCATGACTTGAAGGGTTAATATCAGCCGCAATACCTTCAACCCGCAAAAGATAAAGGTCAGGAAAACCCGCCTTTCTTACTTCAGCCCGCCACAAAGCCGCAGTCTCTACAGCATCTGGTAACTCTTCGCTGCGATAGACCACCAACACCGGTCGGCCCTGATGTTTTAGGTAGCGCTCATCCTTGAAAATCGGCAATAGTGCGCGAATATGAGCAAGGTCATCCCCGGGTGAATAGGTCTGCCCCATAAGAACATCGCTCTCTTTACCATCCCAACGCCGAGTCCAGCTTTCATTGGCCCAACAAAAACAGAAAGGCATAGTAAAACGCCGGTCTTCCAAAATGGATTGAACCGGCGTCTCAAGCAGGCGCTTGCCCTGAAACCAGTAGTGGTAAAAGACAAAACCATTAATCCCGTAACCCCGAGCCAGCTCAGCCTGTTGCAACATAACACCAGGATCGCGCAGATCATAATAGCGTGCAGCCAAGGGGGTTTTCGGCTGCTGATGACCGCTAAATTGCGGCTCGGCGGTCCGCACATTCGACCACTCAGTAAAGCCTTCCCCCCACCAGGCATCATTTTCCGGTATTGGATGAAACTGGGGCAAATAAAAGGCCCAGAGCTGCGTCATGATTTCAGATTACCCCCTAACTCCGGCCATCTCTATAATAAAAATTTGTAACTATTCAGCGTAAGTAAAAAAGTGTCAAATATTGATATTTTTAGCAAATTCTGGGGACATAACCTGATTCTCCGAAGGAAATCGTGATTGTGTACCCTGAATTTGCGGGTTAGCTGAATAGTTACAAAAATTTTTGAGTTTGCTTTTAAACCGCGCGACCGGGCCTAAAGCAGCAGTTTCAATCTGTTTTTCCATACTGGATTCTGGCATTGTATTAGCCGTGCCGCCAAGAGGTTTGGTGGTGACTAGAACCTCTATAAATTCAGCCCGAATCCCCCACTCCAGAGCATCCAGATAGATAATCCGGGTAAAGAGACCTGAACTCTTAAAGATAAAATCACAAATATCATAACCCCACCTGCGGGTGACCAGAGAGCCCTGTTCGGAAACCGGATTACCGTGATATTCAGGTTCGACCAAGTGGTTGACCACCCCATTCACCCCCCTTTCGGCGCAGATCTCACTGGCGCCGGTCTTATTGACCAGGGGTACAGTGAAGATATGCATGCCGCCGGGTCGTAAGGTGCGGGCAATTTCGTAAAAAACCCGCTCTGGATGAAAAAGATGCTCCACAACATCCTGACTGATGTGGAGATCAATACTGTTATCGGCAAAACTTAAAGCTTCGAGATTCTCGCAGCGCCAGCCTTGATGTTCAGTTCCCGACTCAACCCCGGGAAAATATTGCGAAGCAATATAGTTCTCGCAATGCTGCTTGAGTTTTTCCGAGGCACCACGTGGCACCGGGGAAGACTCGTGGATTGTGGCTTTACGCCAATCAGGAAAAAATTTATCTATAGACCAGGAAAGCGCCCGCTCCCGAGGAATTGATGCACACTCCATACAGATATAGTGATCACGAAACCAATTGTCGTCGGCCGTAAATCTAACGGCCTGATCACAACAGTGACAAT
>DAOWIX010000065.1 GCA_030640695.1 Deltaproteobacteria bacterium
GAGAAAAAAGAGAGACAAAAGCAGCAATAGGCCTCCCCAGTTACGCCAGGAGAGCCGCTTTTGATAAGCGCTAATGGTTGAATTTACAACTGTTTTCATCAGCGGCAGGCAACGGATTTAAGGCAAAATGGCTGGTATGCCGGAAGGGCTGCGGTGTCAATCTTCAGGCCCAGAAAAAAGTCGAAAATCTCGGCAATTTTTGCTTCGACAGCGAGAGCATTAAAACTTTTCGGATAGAGTTGGTTGCCGATGTAGTAAGCATTAGCCAGAGCACTTTCAAGATTGGTGTTGTACTGGTTGTAAGGTAGTACTGAATAGACCTGTCCCTGGTTGACAGCTTGTAGTAACTGATAGAAACTCCGGTTTTCAAGATATTCTCGGCTGACCAGGTGTTTGCTGCTGTAGTCGAGAAAAATCATCTCTGGATTCCATTGCAGCAACCTCTCCTTATCAATGAAGATGTGGCCTTTAGTCGGATTGTTGCCAGCGACATTGTTAGCTTCGACCAGGGTGCCGGGGAAATAGCCTTCTTCAGTGCTCTCCAGTCCGCGAATGCCTTTGTAGGCGAGGCCGCCGAAATAGGCAGTCGGGGAAGAGTTTTGAGCCGCCGCAGTTGTCCCGCGCAGCTCTTCTTGGGCCTTTTCCAGAAAGAGCGCAATCTCATGGGCCCGTGCTTGTCTCTCAAGAACTTCTCCCATCAGATTAAGAGATTGCAACGCTTCTTCACGCCAGACTCCGAGTTTGCCATAACTCAATATGATTGTCGGAACCCCGGTTTTGGCCTGCAGATTTTCGATCTGGCCGCGATCGAGGCCGATAGAGAAGATTACTTGAGCCTGGCAGGCAAGCAGGGCTTCAAGATCCGGCAACTTGCCGGGGCCACCGCTGCCGACCTGGGGCAGATGAGCGATGTGAGCGGCGCAGACGCTGGAATAGGGGCGAAAAAAGGGGGGTAAGGATTTGGTTTCAATCGTCTCAATACCAACTACCTTGTCGATGGCTTGCAGATAAACCACCAGGCGCAGGGCTCCCGGCCCCAAGGCGACAATCCGGTCGACTTTGTCTGGTACTGTGACTGTTCGCCCCGCCAGATCGACAACTTCTCGTCCCTGAACCGGAGTTATGAACAGAAGGGAGAAAAGTAGAATGATGATAATTTTTGTATGTTTCATAATACCTACGGTAAATATTCGGCTTACTGTGATTGCCGACCGGAATGATTGTGTAAATCAAAATTTTGAATCGCCATTTATCGAGCTTTGACCCCGTCGAAGTGGGCGAAGCGATGTCTCTTCTCAATACGTTAGCTTCCTGAAGGCTTTCTCAAAATTTCCCGCTGACTTTACAAACCGTTGTAAATGGCACTCCGGCGTAATACTGGCTGGCTCTGAAACCGTCGTCGTCAGCCTTTATAGTGCCGACATATTTTTTGTCAAAGAGATTCGTAAATTCGATTTCAAGGTTGGCCTCTTGTAGAAACCAGAGATTCTTTATCTTGTAGCCTAGCATCAAGTCAACGGTCGTATAATCATCGACCTCTTCCTGGTTTTCAATATCTCCGTAACGTTGATCAACATATTTAACGCTGGGTGAGATTGTGAAACCTTTGTAGTTGTAGATAAGGCCGGCCTTTAGAAGCCAACGGGGCGTGTCGGGGAGATCGTTGCCATCTGTTTCAAGTTTACTCCCGCTGCTGCCCAGATCATTATCAAAGGTTGCTTTAGTATAGCTCGGGTTGAAATAGAGCATAAGGTTGTCGGTCGGGTAGAGGTTACACTCGAGTTCAGCTCCCCAGATCGTCGCATCGCCGATATTCTGGTGATAGTTGATGCCGACTTGATCGTCGTAGGCGACAAAGAGCAGGTCTTGATGGCGAGCATGGAAGATGGTTGGGGCGAGGCTGAACCAGCGGTGCTGAAAGCGGCAGCCGAAGTCGAAATTATCCGAGGTTTCAAGTTTCCATTGATCGAATAGATCCTGCAAGGTAAGGTTTGCCGCCTGAAATTTGCTGCGGTTGCCACTGTAGATCGTAGCGATTGGAACATAGGCGTAGGGTCGCATGTAGTTGCGACCGTAATTCAAGTAAAATTCGAGGGTTTGGGAGACCTCATAGCCGAGGCTTAATGAAGGCAGCCATTTCTTAAAGTCCATCGCTTTAAGGCTCATCTCGGAGTCAATCCCGAGGTTGTCATCAAGGGCCTGGGTATAGGAGTAGGGGGTACTTTTATCACTCAAATAGGCCTGGCTGGCAGGTTCGTGGTAAGAGAAATATTTGATTCCTGCCTGGCAGGAGAAGGGCCCGAAGCTGCGGCCGAGTTGCAGGTAGGGGGTGTGAATGTGGCCGCCGCCCCGGTTCTCGGCAAGATAGGCCCAACCGGCATAGTTGCGCCCCTGGTCGTTGATCTTGTTCTTACGGATATATTTTTCGAGATCGTGGTTTTCATACCAGTAGCCGGTACTGACCAAGGTTCCGGCCCAATCTCCGACATATTCTAATTTGGCGCCGAACCGTTCAGCCTCAACATATTTGTCGGCACCGCCGTCGAGCCATTTCTTATCTTCCGAAGAGTAGTAGGGTTTGAATGAGAACGTATGGTTCTCTTTGGGTTTGTAGTTGATAATTGTCATTACGTCGTGGTTTTTGGTGTCGCTGTGATGGTATTTGTAATAATCAACATCGGCTGAGGTTCCGGTCAACTCCTCCAGATAGTCGTCATCATAATGGCTGGAGATATTACGGGCTTGATCGTAGTTGAGACCTTTATAGAGATCCTGATCCGCCTGGTTGTAGTTGTAGAAGAGCTCAGCCTCAAGCGTGTCACTAATTTTCTGGCTGACGCCCAAAGTCAGGTGGTCGCGGCCGCCGACCTCTCCCGTGCCTTTCCATTTATTGGCTTGGGTGTAGGAGCCGGAGAGAAAGAATTTGCTCAGGCTGGGCAAAATGCCGGAATCGAGCCGAAAAAAGCTGCGGGTCAGAGAGTTTGAACCGAGGCTCTGTTCCAATTGCAGACCGAAATCATCAGTTGGTCGGGCATAGCTTAAGGCAATGGTGCCGCCGCGATTGCCGGTGCCACTGCTTAAGGCGGCCGGAGTCGCGCCCCGGTAGAGTTTGATAGCGTCCATGCTTTCGAGATCATAGATATAATCTCTGGGGCCAACGCTCATGATGCCGTAGTTGGGGATGCCTTCAACCGTCATCCCGGTGAACATGCTTCTGATACCGCGCAAACGAATATCGGCCCCGCCGATCCCGGTGGGGTCGGTAAGCTCAGGATTAAGACCGGGAAGTATGGAAAAAGCTTGGTAGACGCTGCTCAGGCCACCGATACCGGCCAGTTTTATACCGGCAGGAGTGATCTCGCTGCCGGTATAAAGCAGGTCGCCCTCTTGCTTGGTGGGGTTGATGGTCTGGGCTTTGACTGTGATTTTTTCCAGTTTAGTTGCTGTGGTCGGTGAGGTTTTGCTATCCCCCAAGCATAGGTTTGAGCTGAGTAATAAAAACAGCATGGCCAAAATCAGCAGTTGGTGGAGGTTGCGAAATTTGCAAAACATACGATTATCCCCTGATGATTAAATAATGAAAATTGCAAAAAAAAGACCACGAAAGCGGGCGAGCTCATTTTTCTAAGAGCTTGCCGACCTTCGTGGTCGTGGTTTATTCTTGTGATTTATGTCGGTTGTGGATTTAGTACGCCGCATTAAACGGCTACCTGAAAGTGAGCGGTCGTAACCTTCTTGGCTTCGATCCAGTTCAAATAGGCGAAGGCAATCTAAATAAAAAGGTTGAAAATGTCAATGGTTATTTGCTAACAACAGTGAATATTCGGCTTTGAGCCGATCCGGGATTATTTTCTTCGTTCTTTAGTTTCCGCCCTAGCCATTTTAAGGGGTGTAGGCGCTTACTTTGCTACTGGTGACTATACGTTAAGGATTGTGTATGCAGGAGAAATCAATTGTTGTTGCCGGTGCGTTTGAGCTTGAGGCCGGTCTGGCTCTGGGGAGTGCTTCTTGTGGAGTTGTTCTGGTCCATCCGCACCCACTGCATGGGGGTGATCTGCGGAATCCGGTTATAACTTCAATGATGGATGTTTTTCAGGGGCATGACTGGTCGACCCTGCGCTTTAATTTTCGCGGAGTAGGGTCAAGTTGCGGAACCTATGACAACGGTCATGGAGAGGTTGAAGATTTGCTGGCCGCAGTCGCTCGTTTGCGACAAGAGGAGGTTGATAAGATTTTTCTGGTTGGTTACTCTTTTGGCGCCTGGGTGATTTGTCAAGCAGCCGAAAGCGGCAAGCTTGACAAGGAGAAATTTATCTTTGTCGCACCGCCGGCCGCGATGATGGAATTTGCTGAAACGTCGCTGCCGGGGCTGGCTCTTGTGATTGTTGGTGAAAAAGATAGCATAGCTCCAGCGGCAGAAGTTGGGCTATTATCTGAAAAATGGAATCCGGTGGCCCCTATGGTCGTGATTCCGACAGCGGACCATTTTTTTAGCGGTTGTTTGGACTCTGTGGAGAGGGTCATGCAGCAGTTTTTGCAGATGTCGGATGGTTTTTAGGTTGATTTTTACCTGGTGCTTGAGGTAAAAGGCTCCTTCCGTTTTTTCTGGGCGGTTATTTTGGCGGGTTAAGCCCGCCAGGTGTGAGAAGGAGAGCTGGCCGGTTCGGTACGTTTAATATTATGTTCTTAAGTTTTTAAATCAGTCAAGTTAGATGCTCGTGTAGTGATGTTCCGGTCTGAAGCCGGGATGACTTGATGGAAATTAGAATTGTAAGTCAGAAAAGAAGAGGTTTGTGATGAGTGTATGGCCTGAAGCGTTAAAAATTTTTACATTTGGCTTTACGTCGGTATTTTTTATTTTGGGGGCCTTGTCCCTGTCGGTAGTGATTACCCGGGCATTGCTTGGTAAGTTTGGGGCTGCTCCTAAAAAAGGGTGATGGCTTGGGCTCGTTGATTTCCGGCTCCAGTGGGGCTGGATGCTCTGATTATTTTATCCATTAAGGAGTGCGTTATGGCGGATACTTTATTTACTTTTATCCATTCGATGGGGTTCTACCATCTGACTGTGGGTAACCTTATTATGTGGCTGATCTCTTTTGCCCTGATGTTTCTGGCCATCAGGAAAGGGTATGAGCCTCTGCTTCTGATTCCGATCGGTTTCGGTATCTTTATTGTCAACCTGCCTTTGACTAATCTGATGGAGAATCATCAGATTTTGCATATTTTTTACCATTATGGTTTGGAGTGGGAGCTGATTCCGCCGATTATCTTTCTCGGCCTTGGGGCGATGACCGATTTTGGCCCGGTGATTGCCAATCCCAAAACTCTACTGTTGGGGGCTGCCGCTCAATTCGGCGTCTATATCGCCTTCTTTTTTGCTCTGGGTCTTGGTTTTACGATTCCTGAGGCCTGTTCGATCGGAATTATCGGGGGTGCCGACGGGCCGACGACGATCTTTACAACGGTTGCCTTAGCTCCTCATCTGCTTGGGGCAACTGCGGTTGCAGCCTATTCATATATGGCTCTGGTGCCGGTTATTCAGCCGCCGATCATCAAGATGATGACCACTAAAAAAGAGCGTCTTATCCGGATGAAGCAATTGCGTCCGGTCTCAAAGCGTCAGAAAATTATTTTCCCGTTGGTGACTTGTGGTTTGGTTTGTCTCTTTGTGCCGGCTTCGGCGGCCTTGATGGCGATGTTTATGCTCGGCAACTTTTTTCGCGAGTCCGGTGTGGTTGAACGTTTAAGTGGTACAGCCCAGAATGAGTTGATGAATATTGTTACCATCTTTCTCGGGATTGCGGTTGGCGGTACGATGAGCGCTGATGCCTTTCTGACCCCGAAAGCGCTGATGGTTTTCGCTATGGGCCTGGTAGCCTTCTCTTTCAGTACAATTGGCGGTCTCTGTTTGGCTAAATTGATGAATGTCTTCTCGAAAGAGAAGATCAATCCGATGATCGGTGCGGCTGGAGTCTCGGCAGTACCGATGGCGGCCCGGGTCGTCCAGAAGATGGGAGCGGCCGAAGATCCGCGTAATTTTCTCCTGATGCATGCAATGGGGCCCAATGTCGCCGGGGTTATCGGGACAGTAGTTGCGGCCGGGCTCTTTTTGACGATGGCTCAATAGTCGGCAAGTTTACTTTTTGGGGACCTCGACGATCGGGTTGAGGGTTGTAATTTCTGTTGACCGAAAGTGGTCTTGTGTTGTATGATAATAGATTATCCAAAAATGTCACTACCCTAGTAGTGGCATTTTTGTTGTTGGTTTTAGGGTTTTTTGCGAGAGTGGCGAAATTGGCAGACGCACTAGACTTAGGATCTAGCGGTTTTACCGTGGGGGTTCGAGTCCCCCCTCTCGCACCATTTCTCAGATTTTTGCAGAGAGAAAGTCTTCTCTCACTACTTGTAGAGGAGGGCGGCGGCTTTTGTCCGGCCGTCGTTCAGGCAGAGGATTTGGTTTTATGAATGTTGCAGTGACAGATATCAGTACAGTAAAAAAACAGCTGGTTATCGATCTAGGTTCTGAGCAGGTCGATAAAAAATTAAACAAAGCTTATGAGGGAGCTCGGAAAAAGGCGAAGATAAAGGGTTTCAGGCCTGGGAAAGCGCCTTTGAATGTTGTGAAACGACTCTATCAGGATCAGGTGCGCATGGAGGTTATGGAGGAGCTCGTTCAAGATGGTTACAGTGCTGCTTTGGAAGAGCACAAACTCTCTCCTTTAGCGCCACCAGCTATCGAAAAACTCAATTTTCCTGAAGATAATAGTGCGCTCTCTTTTGAAGCTACGGTAGAGGTGCTACCGGAGTTCTCAATAGAATCTTATGATGATATTGAACTCCAGAAACACTCCAGCGAGATTGATGTCGCTGATGTTGACGCCGAGATGGATAAACTGCGCCAAAGTATGGCTCAGTTTAAGACCATTGACGAACGCCCCTCGCAGGAAGGCGATACTCTGGTTATCGATTTTGTCGGTCGTTTGGATGGGGTTGAGTTTGAAGGCGGCAGCGCTGAAGGTTTTACCATAGAGATCGGTAGTGGCCGCTTTATTCCCGATCTTGAACGTCAGTTGGCCGGGCTTGAGCTGGATCAGAGTTACGACCTCGAAGCGGTCTTCCCCGAAGATTACAACAAGGCTGAACTGGCTGGTAAAAAGACGGTTTTTACAGTGACGGTTAAGTCTATCCGGGAAAAAGATGTCCCTGAACTTGACGATGAGTTGGCGGTTCAGATCTCCGGTGGTGAGATGGAGACTCTGGCAGAGCTCCGCGAAAAGATGACCGAATATGTGACCTCCTCGAAAGCCTCAGAAGTAAAAAATAAAAACGTTGAGGAGATGCTCTC
>DAOWIX010000053.1 GCA_030640695.1 Deltaproteobacteria bacterium
CAAAAAATCCTTCTCCACATTAGCCAAATCACCCGCAATGCCAAAGATTTGCGGGTCTACATTGACGCCGCCCTCGACCGAGACCTACGAGTTATCAGTATCAAGAAAACTTCTCCAAATAAATAGCCCCCCTATTTTCAAGACCAGCCACCTCTACAATAAACACTTTTCCAGAACCTCCATCAGACGCCCCCCCAAACACATATAATATTAGATCTTTTATATAAAGTATTTGACATCTAAAGATTGTCGGTTATACTCAACAGTAAGAATGTTTTCACAAACCCCACGGAGAGGTCAAAGGCAAGACCACGACAGACAATCTATGAATAAAATAGAGATAAAAATCCACCAAGATGGACGTGTCGATCTTCATTTAAGCGATTTTGACGGCAACAGCTGCCTGGATGCGACGAGAACCATTGAGCGCCTACTCGGCAATGAAATTATTGACCGCAACTTCTTAAACAACCAGTTCACAGAAACTATCTCAGCAAACGAGAATAAACTAAACGAGAAAAACTAAATCTCTTCCAAACCTTACCCCCCCATCATGAGTTCCGCCCCCTAATCCTCGTAATTGACAAAACTTCATTAGTTGTTTAAAAGCATGATGCAGTCAGAGCATCCACAAAGCAGTGGCTTCGAGAAACAACGAATAAGGTGAAGTTATTCCAAGTTAGGACCTTAAAAATAATAATCTTACATCCAGGAGTCGAATATGAATCATGCCACCTCCAAAAAACTTTTCGATCGCGCCCGCAAAGTAATCCCCGGCGGAGTTAACAGCCCGGTTCGGGCCTATCGTTCAGTCAACCTCGATCCCCCTTTTATCATCAGAGGGCGAGGCAGCAAAATTTACGACGTCGACGGCAACGAATATATCGATTACGTCGGCTCTTGGGGCCCGATGATTCTCGGACATGCTCACCCTGCAGTTGTCTATGCCGTGCGTGAAAGAGTTGCTCGAGGGGCCAGTTTCGGGGCCCCAACTATCTTAGAGATCGAAATGGCCGAAGAGCTCTGTGAAGCATTGCCAAGCCTGGATATGGTACGAATGGTTAATTCCGGCACCGAGGCCACAATGAGTGCCATCCGCCTCGCACGAGGCTATACCAACCGAAAAAAAATTATAAAATTCGCTGGCTGCTACCACGGACATGTCGATGCCCTTCTCGTCGAAGCCGGTTCTGGAGCCACTACCCTTGGTGTACCGGACAGTGCTGGGGTTCCACCTGAGTTTACCAGCAACACGCTGTCAGCCATCTATAATGATCTTTCGTCGGTCGACGAATTAATAAACAGTTTTGGCCAGGAGATTGCAGCAATTATTGTCGAACCAGTCGCCGGAAATATGGGCACCATACCCCCCCAACCCGGCTTTCTCGAAGGCCTGCGCGAGCGCTGCACCAAGGCGGGAATTGTTCTCATTTTTGATGAGGTCATGACCGGTTTTCGCGTCGCTTACGGCGGAGCTCAGCTCCTTTACGAAATCAAACCGGATCTCACCTGTTTGGGCAAAATCATTGGTGGCGGATTGCCGGTGGGAGCCTTTGGCGGTCGCCGCGAAATCATGGAACACCTGGCTCCATTGGGCGCAGTCTACCAAGCCGGCACCCTCTCCGGCAACCCCTTGGCCATGGCTGCCGGTCTCGAAACTCTACGAACTTTAAAAAAAGAGAACCCCTACCCCAAACTTGAAGAGAGTGCAGCCTACTTGGGTGATGGCATTAACACTCTCCTCACGGAGCATGAGATCCCTCACTACTGCACCCGGGTCGGATCCATGCTCTGCACCTATTTCACGGCCGCCGAAGTTCATAATTACGAAGCTGCTAAAACATCGGATTGCGCACGTTTCACAAAATTTTTTGCCGGCATGTTGAAGCGTGGAATTTATCTTGCGCCCTCACAATTTGAAGCCGGTTTTGTTTCGGCTGCACATAGCCAGGACGACCTCGATTTGACCCTTGAAGCAGCCAAGGCTTGCCTATCCGAGATTTGAACTTGACTTCACTTTCAAGGCTATGCTAAGGGAGCCCAGCATTTAACAGATGAGTGTTCTTTAACAAAGGAATAGCGTCGCCGGTTCGGGATTAAGCCGTTATTGCGCAATAAAGCGAGATTTACTAGTGCCCAACAAACCTAAGACCAAATTTAAAAAGGTTTTTGACCAAGTCAGCCGCTATAGTACTGTTGGCCTCGAACTAGGGTTTTCAGTAGCCATCGGGGTCGTTGCCGGCTACTATCTGGATAGCTGGCTTGGAACCTCTCCTTGGTTAACGATATTTCTCCTGCTCTGTGGGGTTGCGGCGGGCTTTAAAAGAATATATATTGCGCTAAAAAGTCTTGAGCGAGAACAGGAAGAAGAAGATACCGCAAGTTGATTAGGTACCTGATCTAATGAAAGATAAAAGATTACTACGAATCAATTTTTTCATCCTTGCAATAACCGTCGCGCTCTCTCTGACGGCCCTATTGCTTGATATAGAACAGATTGGCTTTGCCGGGGTGGCCATAGGCGGATTACTGGCTTTTTTCTATTTCCTGACCCTCAGTATTTTAATCAGCAAAGCTTTCGGAGGGACTGGAGATGAAGGGATTGATCCTAAAGTGGCTGGCAGACTTGGCCTGAAGCTATTACTACTCACCTTTGGGCTGGCAATTTTAACAATTTTAGTAATCCTGACCAGGCTCTGCCAACCTTTTGGTTTTCTGATCGGATTTTCCGCTCTTTTTGGGGGCATTGCTTTTGAAACTATGGCTTACCTGGCCTTCAGTAAACCGAAAAATGATGAAACACCTAGCGACAGTTGAAAATTAAGTTTATTTTTAATATCAACAAGTATCAAAACAAGGAAAGCTCATGCATCATGATCCAGTAATCACTTGGGTTGGATTAATCCCCGGCCTCAGCAGCCTGCCAGAACATGTCGCCACTGCCATTCTCATCTCCCTGATCATCGTCATCATGGTTTTGATCGGCACCAGAAAAATCAGAAATAGTGATCCTGAGGATTTGATTATTCCAGATGGTAAATTTACGCTTCAGAACCTGCTCGAAACTATGGTTGAAGCCATCCTCAAGCTGATTTCCGACAGTCTTGGAAGCGATGTTGCAAGAAGTTTCCTGATGGTTGTCGGAGGTGGTATTTTCTTCATCCTGCTCTCCAATCTTTCCGGCCTGATTCCGGGTTTCAACCCGCCAACCGGAAACCTCAACACCACCGCAGGTTGTGCTTTGACGGTCTTCTGCATGACTCACTATTTTGGTTGGAAAGAACATGGCGTAAAGTACCTGAAGCAGTTTGTCGGCCCCTTTCTCTGGCTTGCACCGTTGATGATTCCGATTGAAATTATCGGCCATTTGGCCCGCCCGATGTCGCTTTCGCTACGTCTTTTTGGTAATATTATGGGTGACCATCTGGTCGCCGCCATCTTTGTCATGCTCTGTCCCATTCTCGTGCCGGTGCCGATCGCCTTTCTTGGTCTGTTCGTTGCTATCGTGCAAACCTTTGTTTTCACCCTGCTCTCTCTGGCCTATTTCCAGGGTGCAATTTCACACGATCACTAATATTTGAATAATCAATTTTATTTTACCGTCAAATCCTGGTATTAATTAATACCAGGACATAACATACAACCCTGATACAACAAGAAGGAGGTGACAACATGAAAAGAGTAATCCAGATCGTTACCGCGATCGCAACCCTGTGTGTAGCCAGCGCTACTGTTTGGGCGAATGAAACTGTAGAAGTTGTTGAAAAAACCAGTAATTTTGATGGAACCGGCGTAGCTTACGCTGCTGCTCTCGCCATCGCTGTAGCTGCTTTCGGTGGAGCCATCGGTCAGTCCATGGGTATTAAATCAGCCCTCGACAGTATTGGTCGCAACCCCAGCGCCGCCAGCAAGATTACCACTCCGATGATTATTGGTCTGGCCATGATCGAATCTCTGGTCATCTACGCCCTGGTTATCGCTCTGATGCTGGTTTTGAAGATTTAGTTTTGATCTATTTGTCTGTTTTATCAACAGACCCTGAAAAGTTCAGTCAAGTACAGTAGGCAGGCACCAAAAGGTGCCTGCCTTAATTTCACATATCTACGTATACAATATTCCTAATAACATATATATCAAATTCAATATCCCGCAACTCTACTGCTAAATTTATGAAACCTAAAGTTACCCACCTATTATGTTTCATCACAGAGTCGGGTTTTAATAAAAGAATATAACCATCTCACATTAACTATCAGCTATCTATTTAAAGGAGCGTGGGAAACAATGAAAGTGCACAAAGGCCCCTTCCGCTTAGCCCTCTTATTACTATTAATTGTCTCGTTCATTATCGGAACCGGCATCAACCAAAAAACTTTGGCCAAACAAGCCGATACCGAAGAGATCTGTCTCGAGTGTATATCTGTGGCCCAATGCCTTGAATGTCATGATGAAATTGATTCCGGCACGTATGCCGCATCCGCCCATGGCGCCAATGCCTGTACCAGTTGTCACCGTGATATCTGGGACCTGGATAAGCATGCTGATTGTGAAGTTCCCATGCAACCGGTCAACTGCGGCTTCTGCCATCGCGAAGAAGCCAAGCAGTATGCTCAATCGGTTCATGTTGATAACGATGTTAGCTGTACAGATTGCCACGCCAACATCCATGATCTCATCTCCATCAAAGATGATAAGAGCAAATCAGTGCAAATGTGCAGCGGCTGTCATGATAACGCTGACTACATGCAAAGCGTCCACGGCAAAGGTTTAGTAGCCGGCAACCCCGACTCCCCATCCTGTGCCGACTGCCATGGCTTACACAATATTATCGAGCTTAAAGTCGATGATAAAAAGTCAACAAGAGCTCTGAAAGCCCATGAGTTCAGTACCTCAAGTTGCAAACAGTGCCATGACAATGAAGAGATGATGGCACGCAATAAATTAAGTACCCACTCTTTTGAATCATACCGTCAGGAGTACCACGGCAAAGTTGAACACTTGGGTGGCGCAAGTGCGGTCGCCGGTTGTGCCGATTGCCATACAGCTCACAAACAGCTGCCGAGAAGCGATCCTGAATCCTCTTTCTCGGCCGAAAACTTAGTTGCCACCTGTGGTAAGTGTCATGAACAGGCAAATGCCAACTTTGTTAAGTATGCTCCCCATGCCACTCATCACGACAAAGAGAATTACCCGCTACTCTACTGGACCTTTATTACGATGACCGGTCTCTTATGTGGAGTTTTTGCCATCTTCTGGCTCCATACCATCTTATGGCTGGTGCGTAGCTATATCGAGAAAAATAAGCTCCGCCGCCAAGGGATCTTCCATGAGAGTCACAACCCCAAAGTCTTCTACCGGCGCTTTACCTTCATGGAGAAGGTTCTCCACTTCATGATGATGGTCAGCTTCCTCGGCTTGGTGCTCACCGGCCTGCCTTTGAAGTTTGTCGAAGCCCCATGGGCAATAGGTTTGGCGCAAATTATGGGTGGTCCGCAGATGGCTGGCTTGATCCATCGCTGGTGTGCAGTTCTGACATTCACCTACTTCATTATTACGATTGTCTGGAGCGCTTACTTCCTGCTCATTAAACCGACCGGTGAAAATTTCTTCCAGAAACTTTTTGGACCCGACTCACTCTTCCCCAACTTCAAAGATGGACGGGATATTGCCAGTATGTGTAAGTGGTTTTTTGGGGCTGGAGAAGTCCCGAAATTTGACCGCTGGACCTATTGGGAAAAATTTGACTTCCTCGCCGTCTTCTGGGGAATGTTTGCCATCGGTTTTACCGGCCTGATGCTCTGGATGCCAGAATTTTTCGCCCGATTCTTGCCCGGCTGGGCCTTTAACGTGGCCATCATTATCCACTCCGATGAAGCCCTGCTGGCCTCAGTTTTCATCTTTACGGTTCACTTCTTTAATGCCCACATCCGACCGGAAAAATTCCCTATGGATCAGGTCATCTTCACCGGCGTTGTCAGTGGTCACGAGATGGAAGAAGAGCGTCCAGCCCAATTTGAGCGCCTCAAAGAAAGAGGTGAACTCGAGAAATATCAAACCAAGTACCCTGGTGTTCTTTCTGAAGCCATCGGTCAGATCATCGGCATCACCGGCGTCGCCATCGGCGTCCTCTGCCTCTTCTTGATTGTCTGGGGATTCTTGGGATAACTCACTAAAGCATGCAAGTGCACACAAAAAACCCCTGTAGCAAAATTCGCTACAGGGGCTTTTTAGTTGTTTTTTGGTGACATCACATGCCAAATAGCGAGAATACCCCCAACTGAAATTGGGAGACCTTTGGCTTTACCCTTCTTGAAGATTGTTGTTCACAAAACAAATCCCAACTTTCTGACTTATTGTCAGTACTGTCCGGCTAGGTAATTGCAACCCGGGATATCGGGTAATTTTCTTCCACTTCTTACGCAAAATTTTTGTTTTCCCAGCGCTCATTACGCCAAAATTGCGAAACTGACTCGTGCCGCGCTCAGACAGTCGCAATTTTTTGGCGTAATTTATGCCCTTTAGGGTATTCGCTGGGAAAAACAACAAAATCTTGCGAAACGTTATACCCCAAGGGCACTTCTTCGCTATTGCTCAGGGCGCAAAAACAACCCGATATCCCATGATTTTTAGCAATGCAAGTTTTTAACCGGACAGCACTGATTTATTGTAAAAGGCTGAGCTTGTATCACCTTAGGATCTGGGTAATTCCTGGGGGTGAACCAGTTACTTGATATTACGGGCTGAGCTGAGGGTTTCACGGTCAAGAAAATTGAAATACTCATGAACTAAAAGTTTGAATTCAGGAAGAGATTGTTTGGGCAGAGGGGCTGAAGGGATACGTTCAATTTTTAATGGGTTGATGGGCCGACCATTTTTAAAGACCCGATAATCAAGATGGGGGCCAGTAGCCAGGCCCGTAGCACCGACGTAACCGATAACCTGACCTTGGGTGACTTTTTTGCCGACCCTTATGCTGCGCCCAAAACGACTCAGATGAATATAGGTGGTCTCATACTGGTTGGCATGCCGCAGGCGCACTTTATTTCCATTACTTTTGTCGTAGCTACGCTGGGTTACAACTCCATTCGCCACAGCCTTAATCGGGGTTCCGACGGGTGCGGCATAATCGATAGCCCGATGCGGACGCCAGACGTTCAAAACCGGATGGAGCCGACGATTACTGTAGCCTGAAGATATTCGGCTATATGATAGTGGAGCTTTCAGAAAAGCTTTTTTAAGACTGCGGCCATCACTATCGTAGTAGGCCTCCTGCCCATTTTCCGAAAATAATGCAGCTCTGTAAACCTCCCCTTGATTTATAAATTCCGCTGCCAGGAGTCTTCCGTATCCGGCAAAAACCCCATCACGATAGCGTTTTTCAATAAGTACACGAAAAGAGTCATCTTGTCGCAGATCACGCACAAAGTCGATATCCCAGGCGAAGATATCTGCCAGACGAAACGCCAGTCCAGGCCCCTCGTTCAGTTGAGATACAGTTAAAAAGAGAGAGCTTGCAATCGTTCCCTTGATCGCACTCTGTTCTACCTGATATGCAATACCCTCTTTAACGATGCCGAACTGCTCATTTTCAAAGCTGATAAGCAATTGATCATCATCATCTATTTCATATGTCAAACATTTAAAGCTACCATCTTCGAAAAGGATACAATATGGCTGTCCCGCACAAATATCACGGACCGGGAAGGTTTTTTCACACTCTTTTGCCAAGCGATAAATCTCTTGTGCGTTAAAATAATCACCCAACAAAGAGCTTAAAGAATCCCCCCTCTTAATGGTGCCGGTGAGCTCCTCTTTTACTATCACTTTTTCTATAAAAGATGATTTCTCGTCCTGCAAGGCAGGAGGATTTTGGGAAATTGAGTTTGCAACTTCAGACTTTACATTGTCGTTTTTTTCACCCGGAAAATAGTGACCATAAAGTAAACTCGCACCCAACATCATGCAAAAGATCAACAGAAAACGCAAGCGCCTCTGTTTTTTCTGATACCAATTTTTCAACCTACCGCTTTTATGCAATAACATTGTGAACGTCTGATCTCCGCTTATAAATTAGTAACTTGCAGGTCAATAAAAAAGAGCACCCCGTCAACCTGGCAGGGTGCTCTTTTTTACAACATCAAAAAATTACCATTTACCGGTACGTTTTTCATGGGCTTCAGGAAGCCCCTCAAGTGATGATTTGATCGATTCATTGAAATCTTCTTCCGGGATTTCATAGTCCTGTAGACGCCCGTTAAGAAATGCGTCATAGCCAGCCAGATCGAGCATGCCATGACCACTGTAGCCAAAGAGTATGTTTTTCTCTTTGCCCTCTTCTTTGGCCTGTTTGGCCTGGCGAATAGTCGCAGCGATTGCGTGACTGGTTTCCGGCGCACAAATTGTGCCTTCGGTACGGGCCCATTGAATAGCAGCCGCATAACACTCCATCTGAGGAATACTTTCCGGCTGCAAAAGACCTTCGACGGTTGCCTGACTAACCAGTGGAGCCATACCATGATAGCGAAGCCCCCCGGCATGCAGGGGCGGGGCGACAAAATTATGGCCTAAAGTGTGCATCGGCAAAAGCGGTGTCATCCCGGAAGTATCACCAAAGTCGTAGGCAAAAGGAGCTTTGGTCAAACTCGGACAAGATTGTGGTTCAACCGGAATAATGGTAATATCTGCACCATTAATTTTATCATTAACAAATGGAAAGGAGAGGCCGGCAAAGTTACTCCCTCCACCGGCACAGCCAATCACGATATCGGGTTTCTTAACCCCGGCCAAAGCCAACTGTTTTTTGGCTTCTAGACCAATGATTGTCTGATGTAAAAGAACATGGTTAAGAACACTGCCAAGGGAGTATTTGGTGTCTCCACTCGGATCACTGACAGCCGCCTCAACCGCTTCACTGATCGCCATCCCAAGACTACCTGGAGTATCGGGAAATTTTTCAAGAAAACTTCTCCCGGCAGCGGTTTCGGTGCTGGGACTTGGAATACAGGTGCCACCCCAAGTCTCCATCAGGATTTTACGATAAGGTTTTTGATCAAAACTGATCCGGACCATAAAAACTTTGCACTCTAAGCCGACCAGTGCACTGGCGTAGCAGAGCGCGCTACCCCATTGGCCAGCGCCGGTTTCAGTGGTCAGACGCTTGGTGCCAAACTGTTTATTGTACCAGGCCTGAGCCAGAGCCGAATTGGGTTTATGACTACCAGCCGGAGAGGTGCTCTCATCCTTATAGTAAATTTTTGCCGGAGTCCCCAAGGCTTTCTCAAGTCTTACGGCCCGTTTCAAGGGCGCTGGACGATAACTCATCAACAATGCCAACAGTGGTTCCGGGATATCAATCCAACGCTCCTGACTCATCTCCTGTTCGATCAGATTCATGGGGAAAATAGGAGCCATCATCTCAGGCGTCACAATGCTTCCATCTGGAGTCTTCAGGGGTTCCATCGGAGAGGGCAAGTCAGCCGCCAAGTTATACCACTGCCGAGGAATCTCATCATCCCGCAAAACAAATTTCTGTTCAATCATTTCAAATACCTCCGTTTGACGATTAATTTGTTGATTTCCCTATAAACGAGCGAGTTTGATCTCGCTAATATATTTCTCTATACCATCGGCCAAACCTTCGGCGACTTTCTGCCGATAGGCTGCCGTTGCCAGTCGTTGGGCCTCTTTCTTATTCGAAATAAAAGAGACCTCAACTAGAACACTGGGCATCTGAGCCCCGATCAAGACATAAAATGGGGCCTGCTTTACACCGAGATCTTTGACGTCATTATGGGTTTTTCTCAATCTTTTCACAAGAAACTGCTGCACGTATCCAGCCAGGCGACTTGACTCCTTGATCTTAGAGTTCTGCATAAGGTCGTTAAGTATAGACTGCAACTGGCCGATATTTTTGGTCGATGTCGCATTTTCCAGAGCCGCAAGTTCCATCGCTTCCTTATCGGTTGAGAGATTAAGAAAGTAAGTTTCAACCCCATTTACACGACGATTGCGACTGGCATTGGCATGAATCGAAATAAAGAGATCCGCTTTTTTGGTATTAGCAACAACGGTTCTCTCTTCCAAGGGGATAAATCGATCCCTATCTCTTGTCATCACAACCCGACATTTAAGTCTATCGAGCAAAACAGACTTCAACCTTTTCGTAATATCGAGGACAATATCCTTCTCTTTAGCTCCCGACGCTGACAGGGCTCCGGGATCTTTTCCACCATGACCGGCATCAATTACAATAGTTCCAACCCCTAATCCTAACTGTTGGGCCAAACTCGGGGTTCCGGGTTTTTGAGTTTTTTTAGCAGACCAGGTTTTGGGCTTTTTTCTACTCTTTTTATATTCGCCACCGATAACATCAATAACTATCCGAGGAGGGTGACTTAAGGCAAAAATTTTATAGTGATGAATATCACCAACATGGATAACAGCCCGTACTGTATGATTATTAAATTGAGAGACCTTAACTCTTTGCAGAATACCATCATTAATCGGCACTTCCTTGGTGATTTCCGGGATTACAGCATTCCTCAAGTTCAGATAGATCGATTTAGTTTTTTTACTGTTATGCTTATCTTTTAGGATCCCCTTGGTAAATTCCGTCTCCCGGTCGAGATCAATGACAACTCGGGTATAGGTTGGCGAAGACCAATGACGCAAATCAAGAACCCGGGATAGCTCTTTGCGGCTGACTTTTCTCTCTTTTGCAATTTTAACAACCGGTTTACGACTACCCCTTTGCCGATATTGAGCCTTGGTTACCTTAGGCTTTTTACGCGTAAGCCGGTTTTGTTTGACACTCTTCGCAGTTTGGGGAGGTTCTAGATGATCCAGGTTTGCCCGAGCTCTCGCGCGCATATCTGATTCCGGAAAATCACGCAACAGACGTTGCCACTCTAACCGCGCTTTCTTCTCATCCTTTAATTTTAGAGCAATGTTCCCAAGATTATAGAGAGCATCATCAGCCAAACGACTCTGCTCGTAGCCCTTAAGCAACATCTTGTAACGTTTTGCCGCCTGCTGAAGATCGGATGACCAGCCGGAATAGTTATGCAGAGAGGAGTAAAGTCCAGCCGACAGATAGAGGGCGTCATCGGCTCTTTTACTACGAGGGTAGTTCCGAGCCAGGCCATCAAAACTCTTAATAAGAGATTCCCAACGATGACGCTGCCCCCACTCTTTGGGGTTCGCCATAAATCTGTTATAACGGACTTTTGCGTCCTTATAAGCCCTCTCGGCTGGAACCTTTGAATCAGCCCCATAAAGCGTCCCGCCACCGACCACTCCGGTCATCAAGACAAGGATAATAAAGATTAGTATTTTTTTTCCAGCAGAGGGGTAAAAAGACAAGAGATTCAGCCCATTATCACTATAAAGATTGAAAAACGAAAACAACTTTCAGGACCAGTCACCCTTAGCACAAAAGCACCCAGATTTTCAACCACTCTTGCGCAAAGAGCTAAAATAAAAAAGGGCAGTTTACACTGCCCTTTAAGATCACCAATTTTTATTGATATCGTCGTCTACAAGAGTGCCGCCACGGCCTGATCAGCCAGATTCATCAAACCCTGCGGCATGATACCTACCAGGATAATCGCTATGATCAGAAAAGCCCCAAAACATTTGACTCCGAAACCCAGTTGCAGAGTCTCTACTTCCCCTTCTTCACCCTGACAATAGACGGCCCGAGCCATCTTCAGGTAATAGAATGCCGAAATCGCAGCATTTACCATGGCAATCACAACCAGACCATAAAAGCCTTTCTCTAAAGCTGCGGTAAAGATAACAAACTTGCCGGTAAAGCCAACCGTCGGCGGAATACCGGCCATCCCGAAGGCCCCGGCCGCTAAAGTGAATGCCAGTATCGGTGAGCGCCGGTGAAGTCCTTTGAGATCGGCAAATGTTATATTTTCACCCCGCGGAGCGATATAATATATAACTAGAAAACAGGCCAGATTCATAAGGACGTAACCAGCAATATAATAAATTACCGCTGCCATTCCCAGTTGATTCCCACTCAAAAGGCCAATCATCATATAGCCGGCATGAGCGATACTCGAATAGGCCAGCAACCGTTTGATATCATCCTGCACTAAAGCGGCCAAATTACCAAAGGTCATCGACAAAACCGCAAGCACCACGAGTACCCAGGTGAACTCGGATATTCCGGCACCGGTCATACTCACCAAACGTATCAGCAGAGCCGCGGCACCGATTTTGGGCAGGGTTGCGATAAAGGTAGTGGTCTCATTTGAAGCCCCCTGATAGATATCCGGGGTCCAGGCATGCATCGGAAACATCGCCAATTTGTAGAAGAAGCTACAGAGCATCAAGACCATACCGATCACTGCCATCGGCTGACTCATCATTTTGGGTAATTGGGCACTGATTTCATTCAAGTAGGTCGTATGGGTAAGTCCGAAAATATAACTTAAACCAAAAAGTGAGATCCCGGTTGCAGCGGCCCCGAAGAGGACATATTTGATGCCCGCTTCAACCTCACTGCGGCGGCCTTCGCCCCGGCGAAAGGAGATAACAACATAGAGGGCATAGGATGAGATTTCGAGACAGACGAGAATAGTCAGAAGCTCGACGGCGCTACTCATCATGACGAGTCCTAAGGTACTCAAAGAGAGGAATAGGTAGAACTCATTGACCATCTCCTCTTCGATACCACTTAAACTGCGACACATAAAGAAAACCAAGAAAAGCCCACCACTCAAAAGAAATTTTATTAACTGAGAGAGACCGTCGACCTGATAAGCCCCGACAAAAATGGTACCTGAGGCACCATAACTGAGCACGGTCGCCACCAGGGTCAGAAAAGCACCGACCAGTGCCATACTGGTTAAGGCTGCACCCTGTATCTTTTTAAGTGAAGC
>DAOWIX010000161.1 GCA_030640695.1 Deltaproteobacteria bacterium
GGAGGGTTAAAACCAGAGCCGCGCAGATTGTCGGAGGGAGGAAGATTTGAAAAAAACAGGTGCTTAAAAAAAGAATCAAACCCAACAGGAGACCGACCAAGGGAAACCAGGCTTGGGTTTGACCAAGGCTCTCTTCGGGAACCTCAGCGCTGAACGAGCCTGCCGGCAGGGTGGTTAAAAAAGAGAGGGCGAGGCGAAATTGGGTGATTATGGTAGGCAAGGTAGATGGATCCTCATTTCAGTTTTTGGGGTAGGCCCCAGATCGTAAAGTAGACATCTTGGCAGGCCTGGGCCAGGCGTTGATTGGCCAGACCGGCAAGGTCGCGAAAACGGCGCCCTAAAGGGTGTTCCGGAACGAGTCCGAGTCCGACTTCGTTACTTACCAAAATGATTGTTGCCGGGAGCTGGTTCATAGAGTTTGCCAGATTGTCAATGACCTCAATAATCTGTTGGTCGCTGTCGTTGCGGCCCATGAGATTGGAGATCCAGAGGGTTATGCAATCAACCAGGATGATGTCAAAATCGGCACTGGCTTGTTGCAGGCTGGCGGTCAGTTCCAAGGGCTCTTCAATGGTCTCATGCCAAGCCGAACCGCGATCGGCCTGATGTTTAGCGATTCTTTTTTCCATCTCCTGATCAAGGGCTTGAGCGGTGGCCAGATAGGCCCTTTGACCCGGCAGCTCTTCCGCTAGTTTCTGGGCAAAACTGCTTTTGCCACTGCGGGCGCCGCCGCCGATTAAAATGGATGAGTGTTGTTCTTTTTTCACTAAGTTCCACCTTACTATCTTTTAAAGTTTCAGGCGATTCGTAATCCAATAACAGTTTCCTGTCAATGGATTTCGATCAGTTGTGGAATCCGGCTGCCAGCACCCTATAGAAGTCTCTGGAAAGGGTAGGGTTTGGGGTTTGTTTTCAGGGTTATTGATGTAGAGAGTTTGGTCGCAAAGCATGGTCGCTGCAGCCGCCAGGTCAAAGGCTGCAGCGATTGGTAGAGAGCCGCAGATTTGGGAAAGATCAATTTTCAAAAGATTATTAATTTGATCAATCCGGGGCTCGGGGTTGTCGTTGTCAGGGCCAAAGCTACAGATAAGCGGCACTGCACAGGCTGCCTCTTGGGTATTCGGCATGGTTGTTTTAAGTTCAAGTTTTTCAAGGTAGCCATATGGAGCACTTGTCCCATCGGCCCGGCTCAGCCAGAAAAAGAGACTCCCTTCTCCGGGCCCCCTTGGTTTAAGATAGGAGCCTTGATTCTTATCGGAGCTGGTCTCTTTTTGGTTGAGAAAGCTTTGCCAGCAATAACCCAGGACGTCACAGTATTCGTCTACGGCTCCGCACAATACCGTATCAACCCGGCCCTCAGCCAGCCACTGGACAGCGGTCAACAGGGCCATGGGGACGGAGAGGCGGCCTTGGCTCAGGCTCAGGTTCGGGCCGGTAATTTTAAGATGTTTGGCAATATGAGCGGCCGCAGCGTTGTGAACCGAGTTCGAGAAGAGGGTTGGTGAGGCCAGGGCATCACCATCTTTGATGACGGAATCGAGAAATGAGAAGGTTGTTGCACTGGCACCGTAGGCACTGGCTACGATCAATCCGGTGCGTTCGCCGATCAGGGTTTGTCCGGCATCTTCACAGGCGAGACAGGCCCCCAGCAGAGCCATCCGGGAGAAATGGTCAAGACGGCGCAGCTCCCGGCTTTTGATGATTGTTTTCAGGGCTCTGGTTGAGGCGCGAAAGACGGGCAGATTATGAAATCCCCGGTCGGTCTTAATTTTGACCAATTCCGGTACTACTTGTTTTTCACCTTTTAAGGCCGCCCGTAACTCATTAAGGCCCGCTCCGAAAGCTCCAACCGGGCCGATGCCGCGTATGGCCAGCGGAATCATTGTCTCTCTCCATCAAGGCCAATTACCAAGGCTGCATTATTACCGCCAAAAGCCAGCGATTGACTTAAAGCCAGACCACCGTTGAGATCCTTAGTGCCGTTTGTCGGTGCGTGGTCGATCTCTGGGTCAAGTTCACTGAATCCGGCACTGGCGGGGATTTTACCGGAGTGCAGCATGCCGATGGTAAAGGCTGCTTCCAAAGCGCCGGCCGCCCCAAGTGTGTGGCCAGTATGTCCTTTGGTTGAAAAAAAGGGGGTCTGGGGAAAAATACTTTTAAGGACTTTTCCCTCAGCCAGGTCATTATTAAGGGTGGCGGTTCCATGGGCGTTGATAAAAGAGATATCTTCAGCCTTACAACTGGCGTCGGTCAACGCCAGTTGTAAGGCCTGGCGCAGCCCCTGCCCTTCAGGATGCGGTGCGGTCAGATGCCAGGCATCGCAGGCACTGCCATAGCCTAAGATAAAAGCTTGTGGAGTCGGTTGGTGGCGTTTCTGTAATTTATCTGATTCAAGCACCAAGACCGCAGCCCCCTCTCCGAGATTGAGGCCGCTACGACGTCGGTCAAAAGGGCGGCATGGTTGTTGGTCGCTGATCATTAAAGAGATAAAACCGTTACAGGTGACCCGGCAGAGTTCGTCACTACCGCCGACCAATACCAGATCGCAGAGCCCGGATCTGATCCAGTCAGCCCCCAGTCCGATTGCATCGGTTCCCGAGGAGCAGGCATTGACAACCGTAAGCTGAGGGCCGTGCAGGTTAAATACTTGAGCCAGGACGGCGGCGGGATTACTGCGCAGATAACGGTTGATGGGTTTGAGGTCGGGATTTTTCTCGGCCAGGAAATCACGATAAAACTTTTCATCATTCATGGCCCCGCCGACGGTCGTACCGATACAGACCCCGACTTTAAGCTGTGACAAACCATTGCCATCACCCCAGCCGGCATCCTGTAAGGCCTCGCGGGCGGCAGCGACTGCTAATCGGCTGGTACGGAGCCAGGGTTGCCTCTTATCTTCACGGTCAAGTGGGGATGGCGGCAGTTCAAAAACTGGATAGGTGGTCGGGTGGTCAAGGTCGAAACGTTGCGGTGGGGTCGGTTCCCGGCGCTTCTCAAAGAGAGCCTTAAAAGCTCTCTCAAAGTCAAGGCCGGTGGCACACAAAGCCCCAACTCCGGTAACCGCGACCTGGTTGTTTGGTGGCGACTCTGTTGCGGGGCCACTAATCGACATAAATATCTAATAATCCTAACCCGGCATGGTCGGCACCAAACAGGTTTGCAAATTAGTTAAAAACCCAAGACCATCGGTAAAACAAAGTCAAAAGCATGCCCCCGGAATACACGAAAAAAAGGTTTTTGTAAATATTTGCTCGAAAGTTTATTTTTGTGCTAGAAAATGAGAAAGGGGCCAGGGTTGACAAGTCATCAAAGGGGGTGTAATGCAACAGTGTTTGTTTAGCACGATTTTCTATTTCGGCAGTTTTTTGTTTTTTTTGAGGTAACTATTCAGCGTGAGTAAAAAAGTGTCAAATATTGATATTTTTAGCAAATTCTGGGGACACAACCTGATTTTCCGAAGGAAATCGGGATTGTATACCCTGAATTTGCGGGTTGGCTGAATAGTTACTTTTTGAGTATAGTTGAAAGCGGAGGGGTTTTGCGTCGACTAATTTATTGTTTGTTGATTTTAGGGAGCGTTCTCTTGATCTCTGCCTGTGCGACCTCGAAAAAGAGTCGTGAGATGGTACGGCCGATCTCTCTAACGATGCCGGCCGATTATCGGATGGCCGCCTACTTGGGATTTTTCTCGCCTAAGGAGAGCTTCAGGTTGACTGAAATCAAGGCTCGAATTGTGATCCTTGAAGTTTTTCAGGTGCAGTGTTCACACTGTCAGAATCAGGTTGGCGAGCTCAAAGAACTCTATCTTCAGATAGGTAAAGAGGGTCTTTTCCATCAGGTGAAAATTATTGGTCTAGGCTATGGCGATGATCTTTTTGAAGTCGAGGAGTTTGGCCGGCGTTATGCTATACCTTACCCGCTTTTCGCCGATTCTGAAGGGAGTAAGGTGAGGGTTGAAAATATTCCGGTAACATTTATTCTCGAATTGACCCCGGATGGGGCCCGGGTTATCTATGAATTTCATGGCCTGCTTCCAGATGCTAAGGAGTTGCTTAAACTCATTCGGCAAACGGTTGATTTATAGAGCAAATGCATATCAATATATAAATTGTGGTTTATTCCGAAATGTGGTATGGAGCGCCCGCTTAAGGGAGTTGTTGACGATCAGTTTATTATGTTGTTCGGAAAAAATTTAACAGAAGGGGTTAAATTATGAGTTATGAAAATGTGTTGGTTGAGATTGTTGCTGAGAATGTTGGTGAGATAACCTTGAATCGGCCGAAGAGCTTAAATACCTTCAGCCTGCCGTTGGCCCGGGAGTTAAATCAGGCTCTGCTGGAGCTTGATGGTCGAGATGATGTGCGGGTAATTATTATCAAAGGTTCCGGTAAAGCTTTTTGTGCCGGTATCGATGTTAGTGATTTCTTTGGCAAGACGGCGATGGAGTATAAAGAGTGGATCGAGACCATGGAAAATCCGCTGATTACTATGAGTCGGATGAACAAACCGGTGATTGCTCAGGTGCATGGGGTTGCCGCAGCCAACGGCGCTGGTCTGGTGGCGGCAGCTGATCTGGCGGTTATGGCCCAAGGGGCTCGCTACGGTTTGACCGCCATCAACGTCGGTCTGAACTGTATTGGCCCGATTGTGCCGGTGAGTAAGTCGATCGGCCGTAAAAAAGCTTTGGAGCTGCTTTTTGACGGTCAGTTAATCAAGGCCGATAAAGCCTTGGAGATGGGGCTGGTCAACCGGGTGGTGGCTGACGATGAACTCGAAGTCGAA
>DAOWIX010000183.1 GCA_030640695.1 Deltaproteobacteria bacterium
AACGTCTGATGGCGTCGCACCCCAAGGGCACTTCCTGCGGGGCGTAAAAAGTTCCGATATCCTGCGATGATGTGGTTTTTCAGACACTCGACATACTACATGTATAGTCTCGCGCCTGGAAAAGTACAACATCTTGTCTATCGAAATTTTTACTTATCCATCCCGCGACTTTTTACGAATGCATCAATCTTTTTCCAGCTCTTTGGTTGTCCAGATAAAAATAAGCGGGATAAAGAGCAGGGTCAGGAAAGTGCCGACCAAGAGGCCGCCGATGGCGACCGCACCTAAAGGGGCTAAGCGTTCGAGGCCGATGGCCGAGCCTAAGGCTACCGGGAGCATGCCGGCGGCGACGGCAAAGGCAGTCATGAGTACCGGGCGCGTGCGGATTTTGATACTTTCGAGCATGGCTTCTCTTTTTGACATCCCTTCGGCCATTTTTTCGAGGGCAAAATGGATGAGCAGAATGGCGTTATTGACAATGACGCCGGAGAGCAGAATAAAGCCCATCATGGCGGGCATCGCGACATGGTAATTAAGCAACAGCAGGGTCCAGGCGACCCCGATGATGGTTAAAGGAATCGAGAGAACGATCATCAGGGAGGCTTTGACTGAGTCAAAAAAGGTGATCAGCGTGAAAAAAATCAAAATAACCGAAAAACCGATGGCTTTGCCCATACGTCCGGCGGAATTTTTAAACTGCTCGATATCGCCGACCTGTTTCATGCTTACCGATGGGGGCAGGACGGTGCCTTTGAAGCTTTGCGCAAAGTTGTCCATGATATGGGAAATTGCGGTTTTCTCGCGATGGCCGTAGACATTAAGGGTGTAGTTTAAGGCTTCCCGGTTAATGACTCCGGGCTCTAACTCCCGGCTGACCGTGGCTAAAGCTGATAAGGGAATTTTTTCTCCCTTTGGGGTTTCGATTAAAATTGTCGAAAGCAGTTCGAGCCGATCCCGTTGGGCCGCCGGTAACCAGACTCGAACCCCGAAATCGATACTGTTGGCGGCGGGAAAGGTGGCCACCGAAGCGCCGCGCAATAGAGCTTGCAACTGAGTGCTGATAGCTGAATGTTTGAGCCCGTAAAAGGCGGCTCGTTCCCGGTTGATGTTGAGGTTATAGATGGTCTTGTCGATATCCCAGGTTCTGGAAACCGAGACCACGCCGCGGGTTTTATAGAGGGCACGCTCGACCTGATCTCCAGCTTTAGCCAGATCAGTAAAATCAGGGCCGGAAAGCATAATATCAATATTGGCGCGAATGCTGGAGAGTGCGGTGGCCCCGAAATCGACGACCTCCAGACGCTTGATATTTTCGATTTGTGCCAGTTGCTCGCGCAGGCGTTTGCCAATATCCCAGATCGACTCTTGACGCTCATAACGGTTGACAAAGGTTGCGATAATTGCAATCCGATCACTGCCGGAGCCGCTGCCGAGAGTTAAAATTCCGGCTTCGCTGCCGATGGCTGAGGAGAGGTAGTCAAGTTCGCCGTTGGCCGTGATTATTTTATTGGCTTCACGGACAATTTGTTGACTTGCAGTAATTGGCAGGTTGGGATCGGTGGTTATATTGATCCTGATGACGCCGGTATCCATTGGCGGCATGAGCTCTCGGCCGACGGTCGGCATTACGCCCTTGACACTTATAATAAAGAGCAACAACAGGGCCGCAAAATAGGCTATAGCTACGATCTTTCGTTTCAGGGCGGCTTTTACGGCTTGGCCAAAGAAACCCTGGATTGTTTCATTTACCCGGCTGGCGGCCCGGTTAAAAAAGTCTTCTGCCCGTAAAAGCCATGGGTGGTTTAGCGTTAGTATCTTGAGCGATAGTAACGGCACCGCCGTTATTGAGATAATATATGACGCGGTCAGGGCCAGGAGCAGGGTTGTGGTCAGCGGCCTGAATACGGTTTGCGGGTAGCCGCCGACAAAAAGAATCGGGGCTAAGGCAATCATCGTGGTGACGGTGCCCGAGAGATCGGCAAACATGATCTCCTTGGTGCCCTCCATGACCGCTTTATGAATCTCTGACCCCAGCTCGCGATAGTGACGTTCAATATTCTCCATAACCACGACGGCGTCGTCAAGCAATAGTCCTAATGCCAAAATAATACCGGTCAGGGTTACGACATTAAATTCAACCCCAAAAAGCCACATCAGGGCTATGGTTGTGGCGTAGACTAAGGGGATGGTGACCAGAATTACCAGTACCTGTCTAAAACTTGCGAGAAAAAGGAAGACGACAAACGTCGACATGAAAATGGCGTCGCGCAGCGAGCCGAACATGTTTTCGGTCGATTGAACAATGGTATCTTTTTGGGTGTCGGTGATTTCGAAATCAAGCCCCGGGTAGCGGGCTTTGATCTTGACAAGTTCCGCTTCGACGCCGTCAATGGTGCGCACCACATCGCTGTCGAGTCCGCGTTGTACGGCCAGGGCGATCGCCTCTTTACCGTTGCCATAATAGGCGGCGCTATTTTCGTAATGGCCAAAATAGATTTCAGCCACGTCGGCAAGTGTGATATCGGCATTCAGGTGCAGTGTTCTTAGACCTTCGATACTCTCCTTGCGGCTGGGTGATTTGAGCAGGTAGCGACTTTTATCGCTGGTCATAAAGCCGATGGCGTAATCCCGGTTATCGGATTGAATGGTGGCTAAGACAAGCTCAATGCTGATTCCGTAGCGGTCAAGTTTTTCCTTGTCAACAATGATCTGGAGCTCTTTTTTATAGCCGCCAAAAACATCGACGTTGGCGACGCCGGGGAGTTTGAGGAGTCGTTGTTTTAGGCGGTTTTCCGCAAGTTGGCGAACATCCTCAAGCGGCATCGGGCTTTTTGGACTTACGGCAATGACGATAATCGGGGCGGTGGCGGCTGATATTTTATGAATCTGAGGCGCCAGAATATCGGTGGGGAGCAGGGATCGGATTTTATCCAGGGCATTGCTTACATCACCGGCGGCTATACCCAGATCTTGACGATATTCAAACTCGGCCCGAATAACGCTAACCTCGTCGATGGTTGTGGAGTAGACCCGGCGGATATTTTCTAAGGTATAGAGCTCTTCCTCCACCGGAACACTGACGTTGGCGGCTAAAGTTTTGGCCGAGCCACCCGGTTGGACAATGACCACGGCAATCTCGGGATAGTTGGATTCAGGAAAAAGTTTGCGGTCGATGCGCTGGTAGCCCATGACCCCGAGGCAGAGAAAAAGGGCTAAGAACGAATAGATGAAATAGGGGCGTCCGAGCAGACGTTCAATCCAACTCTTATTCATTTTTATCCCCTGGAATAATCCGAACCTTACCATAGGTAGGAAGCAGGCTCAGTTTGGCTTCGGCGGCCACGGCTACCGGGTGGCTGACTGGTGGATCAATCAGGGCAAACTCCTTACCTTGGGCCAAAACAATGATCGGTTTTTCTCTGAAATGATCCTCTTGGTAGAGCATGACACTGGTTCCTGCTTTTCGATGGAGCAGGGCCGAGATCGGCACAGCGCAGCCGCTCGCAGTTTTGCTGACCACCTCAATCGTCAGGTAACTGCCGTTGGGGCGTTCCAGTAGTTTGTTTAGAACAACCTCGGCCACCGCCAGACCGTTAGTGGCATCATTATAGAGGTTGGTTATCTCTCCGGTTTTTACATGGTTGAGCCGAACTTCCTGTCCTGAACATATTTCATCTTTGGCGGGTGTAAAACTGAACGTGAGTTTTTGGGGCCGGGAGTTAAGTGAAAGAATCGGGCGGTTAGGTGCCGCCAGATCACCCTGACGGAGAAAGATTGTCCCGACGATGCCGGCAAAAGGGGCTTTGATTGCCAAATAGTCGAGCTCGTTCTTTAAACTGCTTATTTTTTGTTTCAGATCTTCTACGGTGGCCGCAGCACTGCTTAAAACAAGTTCAGAATCCTCAAGCTTTTCCTGGGCCAGACCTCCGACTTCAAACAGAGCCAGATTTCGTTGATACTGATTTTTGCTGTAATTACGCTGTTTTTCGGCAAACAGGAGTTGCGCCTGCAATGCTTTAATGGCGGTTTGGATCTCCTGATCATCAATACGCACCAGCAGCTCTCCCTGGTCGACTTTTTGGCTTTCACGCACCAGTAGCGTCTTGATGCGGCCGGAGAGTTTTGCGGAGATTGCAGCACTGTTTGCGGATTCGAGTTTAGCTAGAAAAGTAGCGGTTTGAGAGACGGTTCGAGTTTCAGGCTCCACGATTTTGACCGTATAGGTCATCGGCGTTGCCAGTGGGGCTTTGGTCATACTCTGTTTACGTTTTTTTAAAAGTACGGCTCCGGCGGCAATCAGAATGATGAGCAGCAGAATGAGGACTATCTTTTTCATCTATTTTCTCCATTTTCAAGCAGGTAATCTATGTAAAAGCGAGCCGTTTTATAGTTGTAGCCAGCCGCTATAAAGCGACTCTCAGCCAGCTGATTCCGGGCCTTGGCCGCGAGCAGATCGTTGATGTCGGCGGCCCCTTGGCTAAAACGCAGCTCTTCGATGGTTTCGGTCTCTTTGGTTAGAGCCAGTTCCGCTTGGGCACTGTTGTAATCGGTGACCGCCGTGTTGATCTTGGTGACCGCCTCCTTAAGGGCGCGTTTGAGCTCAAGTTCGGTTTTGGTCCGGTCATGACGGCTCTGACTTTCTCGGATTCTGGCTTTGCGCAGTTTGGCCTTGGTGCTGCCAAAATCAAAAATATTCCATTTCAGATTTAAACCCGCCTGCCAGGTCTCCTGGTTTTCCCAGTCGCCGCTGCTTTCATTGCTACTGTCATTGGGGCCGAAATTTTGTCCATAACCCGCATTAAGCACGATTTGCGGATAGAGGGCTCCACCCTCCTTTTGGATGAGTTTCGTATTTTTCTCTATGCTCAGCTGGGCGCTTTGCAGACGTTTAAGGTCTGCAAGTTCTCCGGTGAAATCCTGCTCTCTAACCATCTCTGAGTCGATCAGTTTTGGTGATAGAGTGACGTCCTTAAGTTTTGCCAGGGGCTCAACCCCCAGCAGATTGGCCAGGGAGGCTTTCATGATTGTGATATTGGCTTCGATTCGGGTTTGCTGGGCCTCAGCATTTTTCAAGTCAGCCGCTGTTTTCAGTTGATCAACTCTCGCTTTTTTCCCAAGTTGTACTTCACGGGTTACGTTATCATGCAAGCGTTGTAAGGCTTCGACATGAGCGATTTGGGCATTTTTCTGAGCTTGGAGAGAGAGGATGTTTACATAGAGGGTTTTGACGTTGTAGATGAGCTGTTCCCGATTTAGTTTCAGGTTTTTGTCGGCGATCTCCTTTTGCAGGGTGGCAATCTCCAGCGTTCGGGTGCGGGCAAAACCGGTAAAGAGAGCGACTTCGTAGACGATGCCTGCGTTAAAAAGGTTTTCCGTAGTTGCTACCTTTTCGGGGCCGGTGGTTACTAATCCGGGCGTCATCGGGGCGAGCGTGCGGGGCAGATTGTAATGGGTGTAGGAAGAGACAATATCGAGCCGGCCGAAATCCTGTGATTTCTGATCGCTTATATCTTCATCGGCAAGTTTTAAATTGAGCCGCTGTCTTTGTAGATCCGGGTTGTTCTGCAAGGCCAGCTCAACACACTTTTCGATGGTTAAATCAGCACATTCAGCCGGGGCAGCGATCCAGAATGATTGGCATAATATGCCAATCATTAGCAGATATTTCAGCAAGGTTAATCCGACAGTAGCTGGATTTTTTTCGTCGCCATCTGTTTTCTTGAAATAGTTCATAAATGATGCCCAGTCGTTGTGCGGTTTCTTTGCAGTTATTTGCCATAGTTTGCAATCAGTTGGCCAGCCATCGCTGGTGTAATATCGAGCTTATGCGCCACCTCACTCCAGCTCTGTCCCTCATCTTTGACCTGTTTAACCAGATCTTCCGGTTTTACCTGTTTATTGCGTACCAGAAGAAAAAACAGGGCCAGCTCTTTTTCATTAAAACCTGAGAGCCTAAGCTTTTCTATCTCTTTTTTCGGGGCGTTATAAAAATCGGCAATCATGGAGTTAGCGACTTCTTGCCCGAGGTCATTAACCGGCTTGCCGCTCTTGATCATGGTCAACAATATGTTGTCTTTAATTTCTGAAAGGGGTTTAGACTGAGAAATAATTTTTTGCCAGGAATAATCTTTTTGGCGCAAGTTAAGGAGTTGCTGCTGATCAAGGCCGAAATCATGGCTGAGTCTTAAGGAGAGCAAGAGATCATTCTGGTGGACGCCGCCTCTCATTTTAAGCATGACAATCTGTTTTTTAGAGATATTAAATATGTTGGCTGTAAGAGAGTTGAAGCTGGTCGCCAGGATATAGTCATCGGCGATAAATTTGGCTTCAGGGTCATAACTTCGTTGTCTGAAACAGTGGCAACCAGCGGCTATCTCGGCCCCTGCCGGTACAGCCATCATGGTTGTAAGCAGCAGTAAAAGAAGTAAGATAAAAAACTTGGTTGTGGTTTTTGTTCCGGGCATCATTAAACCTATACGCGGTATGGGCTGGTTGCTGATTGCTGAGTTTCCAGTAATGGTATTACTTTGATCATAGTACTTAAATACATGTTTTGCGTTGACTTGAGTCAAGAGGGAAGAAAATTATCCTTTAAATTATGATGATTTCGTAAAAGTTTGTATAAGCTAGCCATTTTTATTCTAACAGAGAAAACCTTGCCCTCTGGGCAAGGTCAGAGATCATAGGCTTTGCCATATGATCGACTCAATGTTAACCTTTGGTGGTGTTGTCCCCACAACGACCAAAGGAGTAACAATGAGTCGATTCATGAAGTTATCACAAACACTATGGCATTGTCAGTATCATATTATC
>DAOWIX010000173.1 GCA_030640695.1 Deltaproteobacteria bacterium
AGTTGGAGTGAAACTGAGCCCTGATCGTATAATAGGTCGGCTTGATGACTACAACACCCGCTCAGGTTTTACGATCACACCGATTGTGATCTGGGGAGGATCCGATCTTAAATTGACAGCTAATCCGGAAGAGGTGGCCTCAATCCATCGCATCCCATTGACTGAATTTATGCGCCGCGATGCACCCATATTAGAAGATATGGCCGAGAGTGAAAATCCTGTTTTGCTAATGCCGGTTGGTCACAGCTGGATTGCAGCCCCTACAGCCGCCATGCTTTATCAATTCAGAGAGGTCGCGATAATGGGCCAAGAAAAACTACGCGTAGCCCACTATGAACAGCCCTATTTTGCCTGGCAGTAATTTTAAATTCGCCAATTCAGTTATCTTTTTCCAACAGATAAGCTGAGGAACGATGGCGGATAACATCACCTTCGACCATGTAGATAACGTCTTCGCAGATGTTGGTCGCGAGATCGGCAATTCTTTCAAGATGACGCGAGGCAGAGAGCAGGTGCAGAGCCCTTTTAATGGTGGCCGGGTTATCCTGCATCAGCCGGGTAAGTGATTTGTACATTTTACGGTTGGCATCATCAATAGCGTCATCTTTGGCGATCACTTCACGAGCCAGCCTGGTGTCCTGATTGGTCAAGGCATCAAGAGCCGGCTGTAACATATCCATAACCCCGGCTGCCATTTTCGGGAAATCCAGAGTTACTGCAAGCATCTCATGCTCCGACAGATAAACGGCCCGTTCAGCTATATTGACGGCCAGATCACCAACTCTTTCAAGGTCATTGTTAACCTTTAAAGCGGTAATCACAAAGCGCAGGTCAGTTGCCATAGGCTGATGTAGGGCCAATATTTTCAGACACTCCTCTTCGATACGAACCTCTTTATCATTAATCAGATTATCTTCTTCGATTACCTCTTTAGCCAGCTCACCTCGACGCTCAACCAGGGCGACCAGGGCTTTGTCGGTGGCATTTTCAACCATTGCGGCAATACCCAGTAACTCTTTTTTGAGGTTATCCAATTCTATCTGCAGATGCTTTGACATGTCCTCTTTCTCCGCGTTTATTTTTTAATTTTAAACTTTTGCTAACGGCAGATGAATTCGAAATGTACTACCACTGCCGGGCAAGCTCTCAACTTCTATCCGGCCATTGTGAGCCATGACGATATGGCGCACAATGGCAAGCCCGAGACCGGTGCCTCCCAGTTCTCGTGAGCGAGCTTTGTCAACTCGGTAAAACCGTTCAAAAATCCTCTCCTTATCGTCCGGTTCAATACCGATGCCGGTATCTTCGACCTCAATTACAGCTTCATTATTGCTCTCCTTAAGACGCACCCAGATACAGCCCCCCACCGGGGTGTATTTAATCGCGTTATCGAGCAGATTGGTTATGGCCTGATCCAAGGACTCTTGATCGCTTTGAATTTCAATCGTATGTTGCGGTGTAGAGATTTCAATGCGCAGACTTTTTTCTTCTGCTGACGGGATCAGACTCTGATATGAGTTATCGATGGTGCGACCCAAATCAACCGGCATTTTCACCCCCCAATCATCCTGTAACTCAAACCGGGAGAGGGCCATAAGATCGACAGTAATCGCCGTTAATCGATGTGACTGGTTATTGATCTTATTTAAAAAAGAGAGCTGAGTCGCTTTTTCCATATCTTCGAAATCATCAATCACGGTCTCGACCAGAGCCCGAATTGCAGTGATCGGAGTTTTCAACTCATGTGAAGCATTGGTGACAAAATCCCGACGCACCGTCTCTAAATGCCTGAGTTCGGAAACATCAAGTAAGACCACCATGGCCCCAACTATTTTTTCGGCGCTACCTTTCAACGGTACCGCATGCATCTCAATAATACGTTCCCGGATACCAAACGAGATCTTCATGCTTCTTTTAATTTCGTCGGCCGCAAGACTGGCATCTGTCAGGATCTGACAGAGATCCTGCAAGCGCGTGATTTCCCAGATTGGTTTACCCAGACTTCTGCCGGTTTCCGTACCCAGCATCAAAGCTGCGGCCTCATTTATATGAATCACATGCTCTTCTCGGTCAACCGCTATCACGCCTTCGCCCATGGCGGAAAGGATGGCGTTGAGCTTGCCCCGATCAAGGTTGATGGTAGCGATCCGCTGCTCTGACTTTTCCGCCATAAGATTGAAAGTTTTGGCGAGGCTGCCGATTTCATCTTTGCGTTGCAACGTCAACCGCTGACTAAAATCTCCAGCCGCCATCGCCTGAGCCATCTGAGTCATGCTCAACAGAGGCTTGATAAAGTGCTGAGCCAGAAAAAAACCAAAGAGCAGGGTCAAGAGAGCGACGACTCCGATGCCAAAGATAATGGCTTTGCGACTTTCACTGATACGCTGATCAATCACCGTCAAGGGCAGTGAAACCCGAGCATAACCCAGCACCTGCTGATTTGCACGCACGGCTTGAGCAAGGTACATCATCTTGGTCTTCAAGGTGCTACTAAAGCGCGTGGTCACCCCAGAGGCATAGAGTAGAGCCTCTTTTACTTCTGGTCGACTGCTGTGGTTGTCCATAACGAGCGGATCTTTATCTGAATCGGCAACAACTACTCCATCAGAACCAATAACCGTCAAACGGGTCGCACTCTTTTGCCCAAGTACCTTGATCTTAGCCTGTAATTGGGGGGCCTTTTTTGTCTGCAGATAGTGAACCGAGAGTTCACTTAAGAAAGTTGCTCTAACTGTGAGAGTTTCTTGGACTTCATTAAGCGTCTTTTGTTTTATATGGGCACCGGTCAAACTGCCGACAATGACAGCTGCCAACAAAATAATGACGACAAAAATCGAGTAGATTTTCCACAATAAGCGGGATTTAATAAAGTTCATCTTCATGACTCGTTCCGCTCTTTAAAGCGATAACCGATGCCGCGGATGGTTTCAATCAAGTTACGATGGGCTCCTAATTTTTTGCGTACCGCCTGAATATGCACATCAATATTGCGATCAACAACAAAATTATCATCCCCCATGATGCGGCTTAAAAGATGATCTCGGGTAAAAACCCAGCCCGGATGGTGGGCCAGAAAATGAAGAAGCTTAAATTCCGTCGCCGTCAGAGAGACCGGAAGCCCATCAACACTGACTTGATGACGTCCGACATCAATTGTGACTCCTGCGCAATCGATGCGTTGAGAGAGTTTTTTATCACTTTGCGGTTCCCGCCGCCGAAGAACCGCATTAATGCGGGCCAGCAGCTCACGAGTGCCAAAAGGTTTGGAGATATAGTCTTCGGCACCCAATTCCAAGCCTACAACAATATCGCTCTCTTCGCCCCTAGCTGACACCATGACAATTGGGATAGAGCTGGTCTGGTCATCACCCTTAAGCCTTTTACAGATCTCAAGGCCGTCGAGTCCGGGCAGCATGAGGTCAAGCAGTACCAAGTCAGGCTGTTTTTCCTGAATCATCGCCAAGCCTTGTTTACCATCCCGAGCACTCGCAACCCGATATCCTTCCCTCTCAAGGTTGTAGACCAGAACTTCACGAATATCAGTCTCATCCTCAACTACAACAATAAATTCTTTTTTAATGGACATATAATCCTTATATGGATCTCTATCTTATACTTAACAAACTTAACCTTATTATTTTCCATTAAGGATATAGCATTATTGTAAAGAAAATATAAAGATGATAATATGAACTCTTATTTCAAAACTTCGATCGGAACCAAAACAGGCCGCTGGGAATAAATATCTATTCATGCATGAGCAGCAACTGACAGCAAAAGAGATCACCACCCCAGGTAACAGTCCTGAAAAACGGGTTGTCTATCTCGGCCTGATTATCAACATTGTCCTCATTATCGCCAAACTTATCGGCGGCATCCTGGTCTCTTCCCTAGCTCTAATTGCCGACGGCGTCCACTCCCTGACTGACCTGATTACCGACCTGATCGTTCTCTGGGGACTGAACCTGGCCGCTCGACCGGCAGACCGTAACCATCCATACGGCCATGGCAAACTCGAAACTCTGGCTTCACTGATAGTTTCTGCTATTCTTCTAGCAGTCAGCCTGGGAATTATGAAAAAAGCCTTCTCCTGCCTCCTCCATGGAGTTCCGCACCCTATAGACCCTCGCTGGGTGCTGACCATCGCCCTGATTTCAGTTATTTTAAAAGAGTTTGTCTATCAGAAAACCAGCACTCTAGCCAAACGCCTGCATAGTCCCGCCCTTGAAGCCAACGCCTGGCATCATCGCTCGGATGCACTATCATCACTGGTCGTTCTTGTCGGGGCGGTTGCCGGTTGGCTGGGCTGGCATGGAGGTGATCTGGCGGCAGGTCTGGTTGTTGGCGGGATGATCGCTTTTGTCGCTTTAAAAATGGGCTATCAGGGAGTCGGACAACTACTGGAAGAGGCTGTTTCACCGACAATTCAACAGCAAATTGAAACAACCTTAAATCAATTTACAAATATCCTCTCCTGGCATCATTTGCGCACCCGAAGAGTAGGCCGAGAAGTTTTTCTCGATGTGCACATTCTGGTGCCTGGCGAGATGACCGTCGCCACCAGCCATGAATTGGCCCACCGGCTGGAAGAGTTTATCAAGGAGAGCCTTCCCTATTCTCTGAATATCATTATTCATATTGAGCCTGACGCTGCCGAGCCCGATTAAATACAGCCGTCAACCATTTTTCACGCAAGCTGGAATCCTCTAATTGACTTTCATCGACTAATAACGTTTCGGGAAAATGCTTGATAACGGCCTGAGCAAAGAGACCCGGGCCGTTATCAAGAGCCTGCTCGTCGTCTGGGCCAGCATAGATCGGAACCTTGCTTAAACCGCATGAGGGTGACTTTCGTTTCAAAATAAAACCATCTACCGACCCCAGAGAATCGAGATAATGATGAGAAAAAGAGCGC
>DAOWIX010000128.1 GCA_030640695.1 Deltaproteobacteria bacterium
CTCGCTGCCCGGTTCGACGGCCGGCAAGCTGACAACCAACTGACGGCTTTTTGAGTAGATCGAGACCTCACTGTTCCAAGGGGCCGGAATGTCGTGAACCTCTTCGTTTTTGACCCCTACGATTTTATCTCCTGCAGTTGTCGTCTGGCCCTTGAGCAACTTGACACTCTGCCGATCCTGATTATAGGTGAATTTAAAATCGGCATGCTCTTTTTTTCCTTTGTAGGTCAGAATGTGGCGTTTGACATAGAGATGGAGCTTGTAGGAGCCATCAGCCGCCACCGTGTAGTGTTTTCTGATCTTAAGATTGACGGCATCAGCCCCGGTCGTAAATGCTGCCGCCGGGTCATCAGTTGCGTTGGCCTGTAGGCCAGAAAAGAGTAGGGCGGAGCCCAGAAACAAGGCCCATACAAGAACCGGTAAAATAGAAATTCTTCTTAAATACTCTCTTGTTTTAATCATTTTTTCTTATTCCTCGATGCGGGGACATTACTCTGAGGCAGGGCTTTCACCCTGAAGGGTACAAGAGCCCGAGCCGGTCTGAGCTGTGTCCCCTTGCGAACAATGTTCGCCGCTATCCGCTGTAACTTAACTTTTGAACTGTGGGAACCTGAACAGTTACAAATTGATTATGTCTCTACTGCCACTCAATCCCTATCGGGGTAAGGGATCTTTTGTGGTTGCGGTTTTGCATGCTCGTCAATAATTGGTAATATTGGGGCTCAACTTCGGTTTTTTTCAGGGCGAAGCGGCGTTCGATGAGCAGTTTGTCGGGTTTTTCCTGGGTGAATTTTATGGTTTGGGTGAAGATTTCATTGTCGCTTGCTTTGCTCTTTGGCAGTAAGAGAGTTTTGGGTAGTTTGCTGAAGCTTAAATGTTCACGCAAGATCGTGGTATAGGTGTAGCCGAGTTTTAGCGGATAGCGCCGCTTAATCATATCAGCTTTCTTAAGAATCCAACGGTCGAGTAAGCCCGGTTTTTCCATGAAAGCTAAAGGTTGTAAGCGTCCATTTCCCGGTTTTGTTGGTGCAGAGATCAGGGCTGAAACTGAAAATTTCCCTGAAAAGGTAAAGTTTACGCTGCGATCTGCCGGATCGGACCAATTTAAGGAATCAAGTTCAAGACCGCTGTATTGGCTTAAAAATAGTCGTTTAAGGAAATTTTCCTGCTCCTTGCGACTTTGATTCATCATTATCGAGCGCATCATGGTGTCGTTAAAACCGGTACAGCTTACCGTTATTGAACCGCTAAGCACTCCATCAGAAGATAGTTTATCGACAATGTCCAGAATAAAGCTGTTCTCTTGCGGGGGCACCGGTGGCGTCAAGGCGAGGTCACCGTTTAGAGAATCGGCAATCAGATAGGAGCACTCTCTCTCATAGTCTGGCAGAAACTGACGGCTGGTTTCAGATGTCGGATCAAGAAAATGCAGGGCTTGGCCATCATCGTCCAAAACCGCGACAATTGCATGATTAAAATAGGGCAGGGGAATCTCTTTATCGAGTTTGTCGCCGACGCGAATAAGCACCGGTGCCGCTTTGAAACCAGCCAGGCGCAACATGCTGACTAAAAGGGCGGCTTTATCACGGCAGACACCATGCCGGCGCTCAAAGGTGAGATTAACATCGTGGGGTTCAAAGCCGGGGCGTTCACTTTCACCGCTGACGCCGAGATAGCGGATCTCGCGGGCGACATAGTAGAAAAGGTTGGCCATTTTTTCCTCAGTGCTTTTTCCGGCAATCAGTTCAGCAACCTTTTTTTTCAGCTCTTCTCCCGCTGCCAGTTTTTTGGCCGCCAGGTCATCATACCAGGCGGCAATCGCTGGCCAGTCAGGCAGGGTTGAGTAGAGTAGACGCATAGCCACCCGGCGAAAAGAAGGCATCCCCGGCTCGGGAATGATCTGCGGAACCTGACTGAATGTCCATGAGCGGATGGTTTTCGGACGCTTCCCGGGCAAGCGACTCTGACGAAAAGTGACGCAGCTTTCAATCTCATCCTTAATTAACCACTTGAGAGGGGTTTGGGCCGGGGTCGTGACTGTGAAGATGTAGGAGTGGATGGGGATATCATATTGACCAAGGATAGATCCATAGATCTGATCGGCAATGATTGGCTTGAATTGGCGTCGATTGAGGCGGTAGTGAATGGTGTCTCCCACCTCAAGACCCGGCAAAAAGACCTTAACAACTTTTTGTAGAGGATTGTAGATATTGCTGCGGCTGTTACCGGCGGCCGCCTCTTCATGGCTATGGGCCGCGATATCAACGAGATGGCTTTTACCGGTGCGAATAATCTCGCAAAGTTCAATCTCGAGCTTGCCATAGGCTTTGTTGACGTGAAAACTCAAAACCTCGTGATTGCGTTTGCCTTCTTCGTCAAGTATGGTAATGTAGACGTCATCCTGACTTATCCTGGAGCCATCAGCATTAAATTCTAGATGTTCAATCTCCTGGGCGAGAACCGCGTGGGCATAAGGATAGGTTGAGCGGTTGATCTGCTCTAAAAAAAGCGGGGTTAGAGTTTTGTGTGAATCCCCTTGGTACTCTTTTGGCCCCGATCGGGATAAATCACCGGCCCAACCTCCAAACGGAAAAATGAGAGTAATGAATGTGAACAGTAGCAGAAATAATAGTCTGGTTGTTCTGGTTGCAATCAATGGGGCACCTTTGAGAGGTTGATTTCTATTTGGCATAATTTTTTCAGGGGGCAGGTGAAGGTCGGCAAGGTTGCAAGATTGATAGTTTATGAATTATTGATCTTAATCTTTTTTTAAGCTTAAGATCAATAAAAAACGTAAAAGAAGTTTCAGTTCATAGTAACTTAAATGGAGGAAAATATGTCTGATCAAAATCATCTCTACATTTTGTGGACCAATGCAGACCCGTTAACTGCCGAGAAGATGGTTTTTATGTACGGTGTCAATGCTCGTTTACGTGACTGGTGGTCGGAGGTTACGATTATCATCTGGGGGGCTCCTGCAAAGTTGGTTGCTGGAAATGGCGAGGTTCAAAAAAAGGTCGCTGAAGCCCTGAGCGCCGGGGTTAAACTTTCGGCCTGTAAAGCTTGTGCCGATCAGCTCGGGGCGACGGATAAGTTGTTAGAGTTGGGAGTTGAGGTAAAGTTTTGGGGAGAGCCTTTGACTGAACTCTTGAAAAGTGACGCCAAGCTTTTGACCGTTTAGATTTTTTAGAACTCTCTTTTTGGAGGAGCAATTTCTTCGCATAATTTGGAGAGTTGAAAAAGGTATTTTAAGCCATTTTTTTGACTGTACTTTGCTCTAGCTCTCTTAGGGTCTTTTTATCATTGACTTTTTGGGTTTATCAAGGAATTTGTGCACAGCTTATCCACAGTCAGTGTGGATAAGCGGGAAATCTTCTTATATTCTTTATAGATAGAACGCACTGCCAAGTTAAGTGTTTGATATTATTAGAGGTTATTTTTTTTGAGCGATTGTTATTTTTAAATTGACATTAATGTTTCCCAATAATTACAGACAATTAGAGGTCAAATGCGGAGAGTTATCAACAGTTTTTAAGGCTTTTTCAGACGCTCTCGAAACGACTTCCGTAAACCCGACTTTATGAGTCATTTTTTCTTAATGCGTTAATCCTTGCGAGGAGTGGAGGATGGCTGTAGTGGAGAAAGACATATAGAGGGTGTGGCGTCAGGTTGGCAAGGTTGTCATGGCCTAACTTTTTTAAGGCCTTGATCATAGTTTCCGGTTTTCCGGTTGTCTGAGACGCAAAGCTGTCGGCCTGATATTCGTGGTGCCGGGAGAGGGCCTGAAAAAGCGGGTTCAAAATCATCTCTACCGGGGTAAAGAGCAGGCTGAAAAAGATAAGGCCTGCGGCAATTGAAGATTGATCCATGAAAAAGGCCTGATAGAGACCGGGCTGTTTGATGAACCAGCCCATCAGGAAAAAAATAATCGCCTGATGGGTGATGGCAATTGTCGTCATGGTCAAGATATGTCTCTTTTTATAATGGCCGATTTCATGAGCCAGTACCGCGATAAGTTCGGCGATTGAGTGTTGTTTGATCAGGGTGTCGTAAAGAGCAACGCGGCGCTGACGCCCGAAACCGGTAAAAAAAGCATTACCTTTGCCGGAACGTTTGGAACCGTCGACCACATAGACTTTATCCAGCGGGAAATTGACCTTTTCACCATAGTTAAGAAGGGCCTCTTTCAGCTCACCTTCCGGCAGCGGGGTAAATTTATTAAAGAGGGGCATGATCCAGGTCGGGGCAATAAGCTGGATTCCCAGGGTGAAGGTGGCAGCTACAAGCCAGGCATAGAGCCAGGCCAATTCGCCGGTGCTCTGAAAGAACCAGATTATTCCAGCCAGCAAAGGGGTGCCGAGAAGCAGCGCCAGAAAGAGTGCTTTAACGCGATCCATGACAAAGGTTTGCCAATCGGTACGGTTAAAACCGAAACGTTCTTCTATAACAAAGGTACTGTAGAGAGAGAAAGGCAGGCCCAAGAGAGTATTTACCAGCATCAGCAGGCCGATAAAAATGAGACCGGAGAGCAGAAGGTTATCGGTCTGGGAGCGACACCACTGGTCCAGAAAGTTAAAGCCTCCGGCAAACCAGAAACCAAAGGTTACCACCAGAGAGACCGTGCCGCTCAATTGTCCCAGAACTGTATTGGCCTGGAGATAAGCCCGGTTTTTAGTATAGCTGGTTTCATCAACCAGATCCGAGAACTCAGCCGGGGGAGTGGTTTTCTGATTCTTCAGGTTGAGAAAGTCGGCAATCAAGCCGATAATATAGTCACCCAAAAGGGCGACCAGAATGAATATGGCGTATTTATTCATTTAAGAAATCCGGTAAATGTAAGATTTTTCAGAGTAAGATTTTTCAGGTGGGCACTTTTACGATGCTCATAAGCGAATGTCAACCTAATAAGTTATATATATAATGCAGATTTCTCGTATATACACAGATGGTCTCGGCGAAACCCATTTTGCTGAGATTGAGATTGAACTCCATGATGCCGGTGCAATTGGTCTCCTCTCTCAGCTTGAGCCGGCCAGTGGCATAATCTTTCGTGAAACAGTTGAAGATTATGATTACCAGTGGCACAATGCCCCAAGGCGCCAATACGTGATTATTCTTGCAGGTCGGGTTGATTTTACGGTCTCAGATGGTGAATGTCGACGTTTTGGGGCTGGCGATGTGGTGCTGCTCGAGGATCTTACCGGCAAGGGACATTACAGCCGGGCCGTCGCCGGTGAACGGCGAAAATCAATTTTTGTCACACTTGATTAGAGTTTTATAACCCTGTGGTCTTGAGTGACTTTTGTAACTCGCCCAGTATTTTCTTGTTATGGGCTGGAACCTGGTTCCTTTTCGTTTATTTGTCCAATCCTACGGCTAATGCCAGACCAAGCTGCTCCCGGCTGTATGGTTTTTTAATAAATTGTCTTGCGCCAAGTTCGCGGGCCTTCTGAACTTCTTCATTATCAGAAAACCCGCTGGCAATTACGGCTCTCTGGCCGGGATGAATTTTGATGATCTCTTCATAGGTTTTACGGCCATTGATTCCCGGTTCCATGAGCATGTCGAGCAAAACCAGATCTACTTTATTGTCCTTTAGGAATTCAATAGCTGTTTCGCCGGAATTAACGGAATGGATCTGGTAGCCAAGAGATCTCAGCAGTTTACCGGCAATGTCCCGTTGTTGTTGCTGGTCATCTACAATAAGGATTTTTTCGCCGTGACCCCGCAGAGAGTTCTCACTTTTACTCTCTGGCGGTAAGGCTGTCTCCTCTCGGCAGGCCGGGAAATAAAGTTCAAAGGTTGTACCCTTGCTGCTGCTGTTAACAAGGACTCCGCCATTATGATCCTGTACGGTATTCCAGACTACGGCAAGACCCAGGCCGGTGCCGCTTTTACCCATGATCTTCTTGGTGTAGAAAGGTTCGAAAATATGATCAATATCCTCTTCCGAGATCCCTGGCCCGGTATCCGTAATGCCGAAAACTATATAGTCTGCCGTTTTAAAGTCATGTTTGATGGCTGTTGCTTCATCGACAAATTGATTACGGGTGGATAGGACAATACTGCCCGCATCACCAATGGCCTCTGCCGCATTCATTGTCAGATTCATGATACATTTTTTGATATGCACGGCGGAGCATGAAATATTCTCCAGCTGGGGGTTAAGCTCAGTTGACCATTTTACATTTGCATATAAAGATTTAAGTTTTTTATACTCGAGAGAATCCAGATATTCAGAGATTAAGGTGTTCAGATTGGCGGTTATTTTAGGGCTGGCCACGCCGCGGGCCACGGTGAGCAAATCGTCGACTACGGCGGCAGCCCGTTGACCTGATTGTTGAATGGCCTTAAGCGGTTTCCGCAATGTGCTCTCTTCCGGTAGCTTCATAAGAAGAAGTTCGGGGTAGTTGATGACGCCGGAGAGGATATTGTTGAGATCATGGGCCACGCCGCCGGCCATCAAGCCAATGGCCTCCATCTTCTGAGCTTGGCGCAGTTTTTCCTGTATTTGTTCCTTCTCCAGAGTACGGAGCCGGTCTTCCGTGACATCTCGGGACATTAGCACAAAGCCGTCAAGGTTGTTGTTATGATCCCATATAGCGGTGATCTGGGAGTCAATATAGATCATTCCTGCGGGAGTTTGTTGTTCAACCGAGTAGTGGGAAATGCCTTGTGTTTCAACCAGCTTGATAGCATCAACAAAACGTTTTGCGTCAACTTTTTCCAGTTTGTAAATCTCAGATACGGTTTTTCCGAGGATTTCATCTGCCTTGCAAGCAAAGATCCTTTCCGCTTCCGGATTGAAATATTTAATGTGCAGGCCGCGGTCAGTGGCGGCAATGGCCATGGTTGTGGAAGATCTGAGAATGTTTTCCATATATAGAGATTTTTGGGCCAGTTCTTCCTGTTGAAAATCAAGTCTGCGAATAAAGAAAAGGAGCGCACCCGTGATTGAGGAGAGGAGGATGAAGGCGATGGCCGACAGGGTGAAAACTGTGTTGTGGGCTTCCGCCAAGAGCTCGTCCAAAGGTGCGCTAACAGATATCAGGGCCCGGATTTCACCAATTTTTTCATGAAATCCGGCTTTGCTGCCATATCTGACGAGCAGCTCTCCGGGTGCCGCCGTGGGGTCGCCATGGCAGCGCATGCATGACTTCTTGTTAGTAGGAAAAGGGATAGCATAGAAGAGAAAGTCCTGCCCCTCTTCCTTGATAATTTTTTTGTATTCCTGGGTTTCACCACTATTAAATTTCTGTAGCACTCTCATTTCGCGAGTGCTTGCCCGATTTATTTCATTACGGGGGTTTCTTGAGGCCAGCTTGAAGTGCACCTTGTTCAACCCCATCTCTGTCCGCTTGTGGTTAAGTACATCTTTGATGTGGCGGGCTATATAGGTAGTCGACAAAATTTTGGGTGAAAAATACTCCTCATAGAGTTTTCCTTCCTTTTTTAAACGGTATATCTCCGGTTTCTGGATCTCCGAAATATAGTGTTGTATGGCCTGATGGTTTAACA
>DAOWIX010000085.1 GCA_030640695.1 Deltaproteobacteria bacterium
CTTGAATTCCTCCTCTACAACAAAAATCAGCCAGTCTCCCGCATCACCCTGGCCGAACATGTCTGGGGGGATGATTTCGACCCCTTTACAATGTCCAACACCATTGATGTTCATCTCAAAAACCTGCGCCGGAAAATTGATCCTGAAGAATCATACAGTTCATTGATAAAAACCGTCCGCGGGATCGGTTTTATGATCAAAGAGTAATTTTTTCATGAAAATTCGCACCAAGATCACCCTTTGGATTACCAGTGCCGGAATTCTTGTAAGTCTGGCATTCTCCCTGATTGTTTTCTATGAAATGTCTGAACAACTCTACCGCCAGATCGACGATGAGCTCACGGCCACAGCTGAAAACATCTTCGAAGTAATCAAGGAGAGCGAAGCCAGACACATTGACCAAGCCTCTCTCTCAACGGAAATTTTTCTCGACAGCCGCCGCCACTGGATTCGCGCATGGCGGGCTGACACCCTGGTCTATTCGTCCCGTATGGCCCAAACCATCGACCTCCCCCTCAACTCAGAAAAAAAAAGATTCTCCGTCAGAGTCAAGATTCCACGAAAAAATAGCGACCCTGATAAGAAACCCTACAAGATGCGGACTTTCCGGATACGCTCGGCAAAAATCTCAAGTCAGACATACCCTCCGGGCTACCGCATTTACGTGGCACTGCCCGTGAAAAAACTCAGGGAAGAGATTATCGAAGTAAACCTCTTCATCTGGCTGGGTCTCTCCTTTTCCACCATACTGTTGATCCTGATCAGTTATTTTCTGGCCGGTCGCATCCTCCGACCAGTCCGGAAAATCACTAATCTTGCCCGTGAAATTGATGAGAATGATCTCACCAGCCGCATCCCCTTAAACACAAGTCGTGACGAACTTTATGAACTCGCCTCTGCTCTAAACCAGATGCTCGACCGTTTGCAATACTCTTTCACCCGGCAGAAACAGTTTCTCGCCGACGCCGCCCATGAACTCAACACCCCGATGACCAGTGTCCAGATATTCCTGGAGCAGGGCCTGCTTAACCGCGAGCTACCGGCACCTTTCCACAAAGATCTGCTGCAGCAACAACAGGTTATGCTGCGCATAAAACGCCTCTTGCAAGACCTTTTGACCCTCTCCTGGCTGGAACTCGGTCGCAAGCTCAAACCCGAGACCTTTGACCTGAAAGCCATGACCACATCCGTCATTGAGGATTTCAAACCATTGGTAGACGAGAAAAATATTAACCTGACCAGCTCTCTACCGAAAACCCTGAACTATTTCGGCGATCCTGCCCAGTTCCACCGAGTTTTGGTCAACGCTGTTGATAACGCCATCAAATATAATTTTGCCAACGGAAAATTGATTGTCAGACTGGAGAAGAGGTCGGAAACGATTCGGCTTAGCGTCACAAACAGCGGCTCGCCGATTCCAGAAAAGGAGCTGGAACAGGTTTTTGAACAGTTTTACCGGGTCGAAAAATCACGTTCCCAGGAGTTCGGGGGTTGCGGCTTGGGATTGACGATCGTCAGAGAGATAGTCAGACTGCATGGCGGCCAGATCTCTCTCGAAAATGAGCCGCCGGACAAAATCTGCTTAAGTATCATACTCCCGCTCTCTTTTAAAAAATCAACATAAACCAGGTCAGGCCAGCCAAGACCAGAGCCACCATAACCGCCGCCGAAGCGATATCTTTGGCACGGCCGGAAAGTTCGTGTTGTTCGCTGCCGATGCGATCAACCACCGCCTCAACCGCCGAATTCAGCAACTCGGCCAGCATGACAATCAACCAGCTACCGATTAAAAGAACCTTTTCGACCGGCCCCTCACCCAACCACAATCCTAAAGGCACCACGATCAGAAGCAGGTAGGTCTCTTGACGGAAGGCCTGCTCATGCCGAAAAGCCGCCCTTAAGCCAGCCAGCGAATATCCGGTTGCCCGCCAGAGGCGGTCGCCCGCCTGTTTCAAATCCTGTTGCATTTTTTCTTTATCCATAAATTTTTAATGACCTCTTCAGGTTTCCATAATTAACAAGTTAAGTTACAGCGGATAGCGGTGAACTTTGCTACGCTCACTTCGAAGGGGACACGGCTCAAAACGTCTCGGGCTAACGCCCGGCCTTGGAGCAACGTCCCCTCATTGAGACAATTCGATAACGAAACCTGAATATTTAAAAAATAAATTTCGCTTTATGACTTAAAATGTTCAAGTTGCCCGCGATGACCGATTACCACTAATATATCACCGGCCGCCAAAGCCTGGTTCGGATTCGGGATAAAACTAGGTTGTCCACCGGCCTCGGGACGCACCGCAATAACCTGGATTTTATAGTGATTAGTCAAATCCAGCTGACGCAACGTTTTACCCGCACACTGATCAATCGTCAGCTCTTGAATAACCAGATCCTGGTCAAATGGCAGATAGTCAACAAAACCGGGATAAGTGAGACGGTCAGCCAACTGTCTGGCGGCCAGATCCTCAGGAATAACAACTCGGTCAACACCGATCTTTTGCAACAATTTTTTATGATCCGAATTACTGGCCTTAACCCAGACATTTGGAACTTTAAGCTCCTTGAGAAACAGTGAGATCATGGCACTGGCGGAGATTGAATCACCAACAGTAACCATAACATATTCAAGTTCAGCCATTCCGGTCTGTTCCAGAACCTCTTTCTCCCGGGCATCAGCCAGAAAAACCTGGGTCAGATGAGCCTGGGCCTGCTTGATGTGAGCCGGATCACTATCGATACCTAAAACATCATGTCCAAGTTCAACCAGATGCATGGCAAAACGCAAACCAAATTTACCAAGCCCTATAACCCCAACCTGAAGTTTATGCTTCGCCATAGCATACCTCTCTTCAATAAAAAATCAGCCGATCAACAAACGCTCTTCCGGCCACCGGAAAAGCTCTTTCTGCCGGTAACTCTGGACGGCGGCAATAATGATAATCGGGCCGAGTCTTCCGGTAAACATCAACAATATGATAATAATTTTACCGATTGCGGAAAGTTTTGCCGTTAAGCCCAGGCTCAGTCCGACAGTGGCAAAAGCGGAAACCGTCTCAAAAAGAATTTTTAACTCCAGATCACGGCTTTGCGGATGCGGCACCAGCCCCCCTTCCGTAATATTGAGCAAAAAAGCGGCTGAAAGGATAATAACCACTGAGAAAAAAAGTAACACCAGAGCTTCATGCAGAATTTTGCGCTCAACCGCAAAACGACCGATTACGGCCTGTGAACGACCTTTAATCTGGGCCACCAGAAAGGCGATCAAAACCCTGAAGGTACCCACTTTGAGCCCGCCGGCACAAGAGCCCGAGCCCCCGCCGATAAACATCAGAATAATCATAAGATAGAGCGAAACATTGGTCATAATACTCAAATCGATGGTATTGAAACCGGCGGTTCGACAGGTTACCGACTGAAAAAAACCGGCCAGCAAGGTAACCGCTCGACCGGTACCTGGTGGCGCCACGCAATATTCAAAGAAAGCGATCCCGACCCCACCACCAACAATCAGAAAAAAGGTCGTAGAAAGAACTATTTTACTGTACCAGCTGAGGTGCAAGTGGGGTTGGCAAAGAGTTCTGGAACCCTTAAATAACAGCGACCGCCAGCGTTGCAAAAATCCGCTTAAACAACCATTGAGTTCAACTACAACTACAAACCCGAGACCTCCTGTAATAATCAATAACATCACCACCAGATTTACGCCCCAGTCGCCATGCCAATGTGAGAGACTGTCCCGATAGAGCGAGAAACCGGCATTACAAAAAGCTGACACCGAGTGAAAAAGAGCGGCAAAGAAAGTAAAATCACGGGGTGCTGACGCAGATAACAAAAGGGCACCGATAATCTCGATAATCACGGTCCAAAGCACAATCTTCACCAGGAGCTTACCGAAAGGCCGGCTCCGGTCATGTTGCAAGCCCTGGCCAATCACAAATCGATCATTCAAGGCTACCCGCTGTTTGATTAAATAGTAGATCAGAGCGGTATAGGTCATAATGCCGATACCACCCAGCTGAATCAGCAAAAGAATAACACTTTGGCCAAACAAGGAAAAGGTGGTGCCGGTGTCAAGCGTTGTCAGACCGGTCACACAGACTGCTGAAGTGGCGGTAAAGAGGGCATCGAGCCAGGATATTGAAGAAACCGCCAGGGCGGATCGGCTATGCAGCAAAAGAGTACCGACCGCAATCGTCCCGGCGAAGAGGATGATCGGCAGTGTAATCGGAGTAATTCTGTTATGAATACTTTTCATCTATAGTTTTCCCGATCAAATTGACCTGCCATGCAAAACCGTCACCACCATAATACTAACTGCCCATATTGTCAAAACGCTTTTCGACGCATATATAAAAACAGAAAGTTGCAGTTCAATGCGTTTTCATGTAAATGGAGATTCAGTTCTCACCTTACATAAAATTTACCGGAAATGCCACGCCATATAACTATAATAAAAAACCCTTTACCTCCACCCTGGCAAGAGCTCTCCTATGGAGAGATCATGACCCGACCCGACGGCCAGCTCATAAATGATGGCCGCTCTTCGCGGGTCTATCGCTTTGAGGACGGAGAAAACGTCTGTTTTCTCAAGCGCTACACCTATCGAAAAATCCACTGGCAGCACTGCTGGCAGAACTCGCAGGTTCGACAAGAATTTGAAAATCTGGAGAAGATTAAACTGGCTGATCTTGGGTGTGAGACGATCGAAGTTCTGGCTTATGGGGAGCAACGTCGATGCCGTATCCTGATTGATGCCTTCCTCTTGAGTCGCGAGGTGACCAACAATGTGCGGCTCTCGCTCTTTCTCGGTTCAAACAGCGATCATCCGCAACGACAATTAGTAGTCGAAAAAGTGATCCAGCTCGGACAAAAGATTATCGTGAGTGGTATGGCGATCACCGACCTCTTCTTTCGCAATCTCGTTGTCGTCCCGGAAGATGCCAGCCTCTATCTACTCGACGCGCAATATTGCGACCACAACCGGCGGCGGGCTGAACTAAAAACTTACCCCCAGCTCTGGTCCAATATTTTGCTCTTCTTTACTCCAGAAGAGCAAAATCTGGCAGCCAAAATGCTGCTGCCGCACCTACCCTGCAACCTTAAAGAACTGAATACAAGAGCCCAACAATTTATCCGTAAAGAGACAAAACGCAAAGCGGCTGAAGTGGCCTTTATAGAGAATAATTGTTAATTTTCATCAAACCTCAAGGAGTAAAACTAAATGGAAACCATCGACAAAATCAACAACCTCTTTAACGACCCTGAACTCCGCGGCAAACTCCTGACCTACCGCTGGCCCCTGGCGATTGCCGCCCTGATCATTCTCATCCTCCTCATGGAGCCGCAATACTTCTGGCTCGGGTTGCTGATTTCACTGGCCGGCGAAGCTCTGCAAGTCTGGTGTTTTGCATCCCTAAACAAGAAAAAAGAGCTCGCCGCCAAAGGCCCTTACGTCGCCGTCAGAAACCCGATGTATATCGGTCGCTATTTTCTCATTCTGGGAGCGATTGCGATTACCGGAAGTCTCTTCCTGATGATCCTTTTCAGTGTTGTCTACTATTTTTATATGACCAACCGGGTCGAGAGAGAGGAAGTCGTATTGGCGAAAATTTTTGGCGATGCCTATCAGGATTACTGTAACCAAACCAACCGTTTCCTACCCGCATGGCAGGGGCTTGACAAAGAGGCAATACGCTATTTCAGGTGGGATCTTTTTTTCCAAAACAACGCCCATTTGAACCTGCTCGGGGTTCTGGTTGGTTACTTGGTCGTTTATAGCTGGCTTTTTTGAGTGGGCAGTGGGCGGCAAAAGTTAAGTTACAGCGGATAGAGTGAGCATTGCTTCGCAAGGGGACACAGCTCAGACCGGCTCGGGCTAAAGCCCTGCCTCAGAGCAATGTCCCCACATCGGGAGATGGTCGATTAATCAGCAACTGGAGAGCTTTGCGAGGGCCCCACGCCGGGCCCTTTTTCGTC
>DAOWIX010000163.1 GCA_030640695.1 Deltaproteobacteria bacterium
AAATTTATACGGTTTTATCCTCTTTTTTGCCTGTCGGACGTGAAATTGTCGACTATATAGAGGGAGCTCCGGGGATTGAGGAAGAGTTTATGCTCGATTATCTTCTGACGATGGCTCAATCAGGTACATACCAGACAATTGTTTGGGATACGGCGCCGACAGTGACTACCCTTAACCTGCTCTTTATCCAGCAGCTCTTTTACTCTCACTTGACTCAGGCCCAGAAGGTTTATATGAAGGTGAAAGGTGTTTTTAATAAGGTTGACCCGCTGGCTCTAATCAATAAATGGAAGGATTTGACGGCGCAAATCATCGAACTTTTGCAAACTGATACAACCGCCTGGGTGGTTGCCAACCCGGAGCGACTGCCGGTTGAACAGGCGCTCGATATTGCCGATTCGTTGACTAAGTTCGGGATTGGCGTAAATGGTTTTATTTTAAACAAGATGCTACCACTTGAAGTCTGTAGTGACCACCCCTTTTGGCAGGCAAAATTTCTGGCTCAACAGAGGTGGCGGGAAAGAATGTTTCAGGCGGCAGACCTCCGGATTGTGAAAGAGGTTCCGGAACTGATCGGCGAGATGAGGGTTGACGGTTTCTTGGGAGAAGTTTCAGAGCTCTTGCAGAAAGAGTGATTTCTTATTCGTAACTATTCAGCGTGAGTAAAAAAGTGTCAAATATTGATATTTTTAGCAAATTCTGGGGACACAACCTGATTCTCCAAAGGAAATCGGGATTGTGTACCCTGAATTTGCGGGTTGGCTGAATAGTTACTCTTATTCTTCCTATCCTTTATAGGTGTGACTCGATTGCTATTCTGGTCTTTTCCATTACCTTATTCATCTCTCTCACCATCTCTTTAGGACTAATATCTTCATTAAAACTAGGTGATTCAATAGCCGGACTGAAGGTCAGGGTTAGGGTGCCTGGTTTGATGGCGATCTTGCCTTTAGGTTGCAGGTTGCCACTGTTGGCGATGGTTAAGGGCAGGATTGGCAGATCCAATTGCGAGGCCAGCATAAAGCCCCCCTTTTTAAATTTCCCTAGGCGGATAGAGGCCGGAATTCGGGTTCCTTCGGCGAAAAGAACAATTGATGTCTCGCGGCTTCTTAAGATCTTACCTTGGGCTTGTAGACGCGAGATCGCTTCTTTACGATTACCCCGGTCAATGATTATTGATCCGCTACGCTGCAGAGCGAGGCCGAAGAAGGGAATTTTGGTCAACTCCCGCTTTGCGACGAAGAGACAGTAGAGAGCCTTGCAACTGAAAATTGCGTAGATATCGAGAAAACTTTTATGGTTGGCAATGACCATGTAGGTTTGGTGGGGGTCGATATTCTCCAGACCTCGGTAGATGACTTTGACCCCATTTAGTCGTAAATTTATCCATCCCCAACTGCTGCCGCCGAACTCGACGCCGCGTCGTGACCATGGGGTGAAGGTTGACAGACAACAAAATATCGCCCAGAAACAGGTGTTGGGAACAACTATCAGAGTGCTCCGGATGGCGTTGATAAGATTGGCGATAAAACTGAGCATCGATTGATTTCCCTGCGGGTTAAAGTGAATCAGTTGGTATTTTTTTAGTGAGCCCTAAGTAGCGATAAAGGTTGAAATTGTCAACCGTCGATTTGCATAACGTTGTGACTGTGAATGGAAACTTCAGGAAGCGGCTGTAATGGTGCGGCTGAGACGAATCTTGCGAGGTGCGGCGAGCCAGAAACAGAGGCATGAGAGCCAGAGGGCGATTATGTCAAAAATGAAAGCTGTGAAGTATGAGCCGCTCTGATCAAAGATGAGGCCGGAAAACCAGGCTCCTGCGGCTCCACCGAAACCTAAATTCAATGAGAGCAGGCCGAAAATTCGTCCAAAGTGACGGCCTTGAAAAATATCCGCCGCAATTGAAGGGTAAAGTGGTGCGGCGGCGCCATAACCAAAACCGAACCCGATGGCGAAAAGATAGGGCAAAAGCTGCGTCTGTAGTTCTACTGCGGCCAGAGCCATGACTCCCAGAGTGGCTGCTGCCATGCCAATGGTGTTGGCGGTTTCTCGATTCCAGCGGTCGCCAAAAAAACCTAGAGTTATCTTGCCGACTGAACCGCAGATGCCCAAAAATCCGAAAATTGAGGCCGCTATTTTTGCCGTCATACCTCCGTCGACAAGACCGGCAACAGCATGCAAAAGAACCCCTTGAATAGCAAATGGGCCGAGAAAAAAGCCTGCCGCCAGATACCAGAAACGTTTGGTTTTTAAGGCTTTACTGCTAGTCCATTCGGTGTCGACCCAGTTTTGGTCGATAATTATGGCGCTTAATTGGGGCTTTGTTTTAATGGAGGAAGGCTGGTCCCTCACCCGGGTTACGCCATCGGGCTGGAGGCCAATTTGCTGGGGATCACGCCGCTGGAAAAAGAGATTGATCGGAATGATGAAAAGCACTAAGATGGCCAGGGCCTGGTAAGCATAGCGCCAATTGTGGCAGCTTATGAGATGTTGGATGGCCGGGGGGACAATCAGCATCCCGACTCCGACCCCAGCCATGGCCAGACCTAAAGCCAGTCCCCGCCGCTGAACAAACCAGCGGGGCAGAAAAGTTGCATGGGGGACGAAGCCTATGAGGCTGACACCGATGGCTGCAAGAACTCCATAGACCAGATAAAAATCGAAAATATTTTGGGCTTTTGCGAGTAGGGCCAGGGATGCGGTCAGCCACAAGGCTCCGGCCGGGATTACCAGGCGGGGGCCGAAACGATCAATTAACCAGCCCGACAGGAAAGCACAAAGATAGTGAGAGATGGTGAAGAGCGAAAAGATGCTGGCCGTCGAGGCTCGGGTCCAGGCGAAGTCGTTGATGATCGCAATATAGAAAACTGAGAATGAGTACCAGACCCCGAACGCTACTCCTAAGGTAATAAAAGATGTGGCGACAATAATCCAAACGTAATAGAAGGGTGGGTTAAGTGATTTTTTTTGTAAACGCAATGATACCTCAAGTAATCTTTGAAATAA
>DAOWIX010000108.1 GCA_030640695.1 Deltaproteobacteria bacterium
GCATATGTATAATATTCCGAGGATAATTTTTTGAGCATAACGATGAGTTGGGGAAAAAGGACATTTTCGGACAGCCTCCTAGCGAATAGAGCGAAATTTGTCAACTATTTTACCAACTTGTTCAAAATATGGTTGACAAATTATAAAGATTGACGGTATCTACCACTAATCTGACTTATCTCGGGACACGGATAGATGAAACACAACCACACGCAGACAGGAAGATAACATGCAGGTACAAGGCAACAAATTACGCAAAGGACTGCTGATCTACCGCGGCACACTTTTCGATTACACCAATGGTCGCACCTACGGACCATGCTTCACTCTGAAATTGGAAGCTATTGAGTGGGCCGAAAAAGAGGCACAAAAAAACAACTATCCCCACGACTGCCAGAAGATGGTCATGTGGAACACCTGTGAAGTGGAAGGCGAGGCGCCCGATATGGAAGGCGCCAAAACCGACACTATCGTCTGAACTTCTACCGTCCCGACAACTTAATAGCTCTATGGTGACAAGGTAATTGTAAAAGCCCCCCGCAACTCACCAAGGCGGTAGCCTACGGCCTGATCTTCAGGATAGATCCGTTGCAATGTTTTTTTCAGCTTACTGCCAATCTTTTCACCGTGACACCTAAGACAGAGTGAGCCGGCGGGAATTGCCCGCAGATAACGAAAAGAACGCTTCCCCTCCTCCTCCACTTCTTGCCAATACTCCATTCCCGCCAGGGTCTCTCCCTGCTGACGACGTTTTTCAAGAATCGCCAGTCCCTCTTTTTCCCAACTGTCCGGCCGGTTCTCCGGATTTCGGCAATGCTTGCTGGTGCGCCCGACCTGCACCCCCGGAGATAGCGAATAGCGCTCGGCCAGTTCTGGGGCGACTTTACGACAAACCGAAATCGCCTGCACCGACCGGCCGCCACGGAGTGCGGCTTTAAGCTCTCCTTTCAACTCAGTCATAAAATCCCGCGCCAACACCCGACATTGCAAAACTCGTCGATCCTCAGCATTGGCCGAAATTGCCAGTAAAATAAGCAGAGATAAAGATAGTAATATGATTTTTTTATTATTCATAGTTTTTTGTGTCTCAATTTAAGTTTAGGACCACCAGAAAGCTGCGGCAAATGGCGGCGAACATTGCTTCGCCCTCATAAATGGGGTCACACCCCCCAAGAGTGCTTCCTCGCTATGCTCACAGCGAAGCCCGGGGTGCTAACGCACCTTGTACCAGCAATGCCCCCAGCCGAGATAGGGCGGGCATTGGATTTATTTGAATTTTCGCTTAACATAGGCCGCCAGATCAACCCCGAAGTCACTACCCCAGTCATCGTCGTAGACCATTCTGGCGGCTAGTTCTGCCGCCACCATAGCGGCCCGGTATTTCAACGGCAAGCACTGCGGCAGGCGTGAGAGATAGCGGGATTGCCGGAGAAACTTCGGCAGATGCGACTTCACTACCCGACGCATGGGTGGCGTATCAAGAAGCTCAGAATGCTCCTGAAAATAGTTAAACAGACGAATGTAGTTATGGTTTATCTCCATACTCAGAGAGCTCGCAATCATGGTATAGGATTGCTGATCGCAACTTAAGTGACGGCGCCGGAAAATCAACCGGGCTTCATCCGCGGCCCGTTTTTCGAGAATTTCCAGAACATCCCTGACATACTCATCCTTATGTTTGACAAATTCCCGTTCCGAAAGAACCAGGTTAGCGATAATCTCGTAGGAGGAGGAGATTACCCCGCATTTATTGGCGGCCGCATCACGGATGACAACGATCCCTTTCTCCTGCAGCTTTTCACGGGCGGCCGGAGTAATAAAGGAGTTGGCCCCTTCGACAATCGCCTGACAGGTCGGACTCCCGTCAACCGAGAAGAAACCCTCCCAATTTTCACTGTCGATAGTCTCGGGCCGGCCTCCGGCCGGGATAAAGAGATCGGCCGGCACGACAAAGATCGCATGATCAAACTCACGGTGAAAAGCATCGCCTGTAACCCACTCTTCACAGACCCCGTCAACCCCTTTGGCAAGACGTTTATAGAGCTCCGCCAAACCCTCGCGCCGACGTTCACGGCGGAGCAGAAGAAAACCACCGGAATGCAATTTTTCGGGGGCAAAAGCGTCGATGTTCTCTTTTAGTATAATGCGCTTGAGCTCATCATGATCAAGACCTTCCGGATCAAACAACACCCCCGAACCGGCGACAATCAGAGTGATCTTGACCTGCGGTGAACGTTCCAAGAGCAGGCGCATGGCATTACCAGCAACATCGCCATTCGGACCGCCAGTCAGTTTAACACTGAAAACGTCGTGCCGCATATCGATTCCAAGCTCGGCCATGGTTATTTCAGCAAAGGTGATGACGCCCAGAGAGGTCACCCCATACTGCTTGTGATTGATGCCCAGCGCCTTGCTGGAGATCACTCCACCACCCAGAATATAGCCCCGTTTCAAAGACTGTTTGGCAATCAACTCGATCATAGAGTCGTGCATATTTTCGTCGGGACCAAGTTCAATCGGCTCATCCTCGGCGTAGTAGTCGACAACCAGAGGATTTTTTGCCCGACCTTCACTATCGGTCACATAGAGATCAAAAAAAGCGTTGATAAAACCATACTGAACTTTATAAAGACTCTGCAGACGCGCGGCCCTATCGCTCAGGTCGCTAACATCGTGGACAACCACCATCTTCGAACCGCCTTCATAAATATCCTTGTTTTTCAAATGCTGAGTATGGGCCAGAACGTAGACCTCACGCAGCAGGGTGCCGGCGGTGGCGAGAAAATCATCGCTCGTTGCACAGGAGATTGTGCGCCAGCCACCGCGGGCAATATCAGAAAAACCGACATGATAGCCAGCGCCATAACGACCATAAAAGAAAGTAATCCGGAAAGGCGGATCACCGGCGGGAAAATCGGCCGTAAACTCAGCCTCCATCTCTTGCAGATAGGCTGGGTCAAGACGAAAAGCGAGAGCGTGCTTCTCCGGCACAAAAAAGTTACTCTTCAAAGTATAACGAACCAGAAGAAGCGCGGTCGCAAAGATAGTGCGGCGCAGGTCATCAAAGTGGCGATGACCGGTATTATAACCGGCAATCATTTTCTCAACCTCCTCTTGCAACCGGCTACCCTCCACTTCCCGCCCCTCAAGCCCCGGAGTAAAACGGGCCTTAAAGAAAAGAACCAGAGCTAACGCAATCTCGGGACCCGTATGAAAAGCGCGCCGCACTTCACTCAAGTCGTAAACATCGGGCTGACTGTGAGCCAGATTGGTATGGCAGAAAGCGACCATGGCATTAATCAGCAGGAGCTCTTCACCATTGGCCAGATCACCCAACACATATTGGCGATAAAGGCTGCCTTTATTGGCCAAAATCTGGGTATTGTAGAGCTCCCGTCTAAGACGCTGATAGAAATCAGGTCCCAACTGGCTGCATTTTTCGAGATAGAAGGTTCCGAGAAAATGGGGATTTACACCGGTTGCAATTTCAAGACAGTAGGCCCTGGAGACCCGCCCTTCAAGACGGTGAAAAACTTCCAGCACCTGCTCAAGAAAACCATGGCCGGGAGGGTTGCCGACAGAAAAAAGAATCCTGGTCTCGGGATGGTCACAGGCATCAACCCCCTCTTCCACCGCAAAATAGAGACCATCATGATGTCGCCCCTGCTGATAGAGACAGAGCAAACGGGCAATCCGCTCCGGCGGCGATATTTTAAGATAGTCGATATTATTGACCGCCAGTAGAGTCAGCATGGAACGTAATTCGGAAAAATTAAATTCGGGATAGAGCTGATGCAGTGCCGCCTCAACCTTATTTAATAGCCCTTTCGGCAATTTGATATTTTTGGCAGCTCGTACCTCACGGCTGGAGACCGTTTTAAATTCATAACGCTGGATCTCAAGAACGGCCTCACTCCCGGGCAAGCTCCCATAAGAGTGAGTGATTTCAGCATAGGTGGGCTTTTCACGCAGATTGGTCAGCGTCTTATAGATTGAGCCGGCCTGGCTTAAACCGGCAACGATCAACAACTCATCACGATCGGCGAGCAACAGATGACGATTTATTCCCAGGGTATCAAGACCTGAGACCAACAGATCAAGAGCCCCACAATGTTCCTCCATAGTCAGAAAAAAATAGGGATTCATATTGGCCTGAAGCCAGGCCAAATTCTTCTATTCCTGCGGGCGACGCAGTTCCAGGTTTTTATTCAGACGTTGGCTTATGCGCTGTTCAATAGCAGAAATATCTAACATGGAATCTCCCTAACTCAAAATTACCAGAACTTATCCCGACAACATTACTTATAACTGTTCACCAAGCTCTTTCAGGCGCTCCTTACCGCGCACCGGCGGTCGCGTATCGGCCAGATCGGCCTCGCCGCAGTGGCATAAGATCTCTTCTCTGACACAAGCAAAGGATTGTCGCCGGAAAAGTTAATCACCATAAACCCGCTCAAAAAAATCCAGCATTGCCTTAACAGCCATGTCCCGGAGCTCCGGGCTTTCCACCAGAATCTCGTGCCGGGATTTTGGAATTACCTGAAGTTCACATATGCCAGCCCGGTCGCAGAAAAATCGCTCTTGCGCCTGGTTATCAACCACCCGATCAGCTTCGGCCTGAAGAATCAGGAGCGGTGGCCGTAAGCTTTCAGCCCCCGCCATAACCTCTTCGATCGCCACCAAAGCCTGTTTGACCCAGGCGTTGGTCGGCGAACCCAACTGGATCTGGGGATACTCAGCCATCAGGCGCTGATTACGACTATAATTCTCCCGATCAGAGGTTAGAATATTATCATCACTAAAGGACTTCGGTTTGAAAGGGCCACCTCCGATAATATAACTTTGACTCTGTCCCAGAGCATCAAGCAGAGACAAGAGCGGTGATACCAGAAAAAAAGGCCAGGGAGCGGTGGAGAAACCAAGCATCGGGGCGGTCATAACTATGCCAGCAAAGTTTCCCGGATAACGCAGATCATACAACAGGCTAATGGTACTCCCCATCGAATGAGCCAGAACCAAACAAGGGGCATGCGACGTCCGTTTGACGATATGCTCCAAAAAAAAGTGAAGATCGGCAACATAGTCGTCAAAACTGTCGACATGACCTTTATGAGGGTCGGCGAGCTGCCGCCCGGAAAAACCTTGGCCGCGATGGTCGAAGGTATAGACCGAGAAACCGGCATCGGTCAGTTCATTGATTACTTTGCGATATTTGACGAAGGTCTCGTTGCGACCATTAACGATCACAACCACCCCTTTTTCAGCCTTTACTTCCCGGATTCCATAGACAATCTCGACGCCCTGGCAACCAGCAAAAACGCCGATCTCCATCTCGGGAAGAAGCTGCTCTATTTCGCCGACCGGATCTGACGCCATAACCTCCCCTGGGGCTACTGTAAACAGGATAAACAATCCCATAATAAAGGCAGAAAACCACTTCATTTCGAAAACAATCTCAACTTAAAAAAATACTCTGCCATTTCAGATAATTTGTCAACAAAAAAAGATGGGCGAAAAGAGTTTGCAACTTCGAAATTCTATTGCTAAAAACAGGCACTGTCAAAAATAAAACAGATGATCTTGAATAATTGTAAAATACTTCAACCTTATCGAGAAAAATCATGTATATGTATAAGATTAATTGCATTCAACCTGCAAAACAGGAGGGCAAAGCACCAATAATCTGCCAATATGAAAATTCCAAGGAGGAAAAATGATTCTGAACAACGAGACCTATATAAGACACATCAACAAACCTGATTGGGGCCTGGGCAAGGTGACTCAGGTTTTATCGCCTAAAAAATTTAGAGCTTTTTTTGTCAATATCGGCATGACAACATTGCTCTACAGCCCAAATTATATCAGCATTGAAAAAGAGATAAAATCCCACCCTCTGCTCGACAACATCGACACGAGTAAAACAAAAACTCCACCCACCTATAAAAGTATGCAGAAGATGGTCGATATCTTTTTAAATGTTTTTCCGGAAGGGTTTAATGATGAAAAGTACCATAAAAACGAGAGAACATCTAAATTAGAGGCCCAGGGATTACTCGTTGATTCTCTTAACCGGGAAATTTTCCAGAAACTCCTGAATGAAGAAGATTTCCAGGAGATCACACGGCTCAGTCTCTTAGTCATAAATAAAACAAACCTCATTTTCCCCAATGAGAAGATGAGCCTTAAAGAGGGCCTGCTTGACCCTGCAAACCAGGAACTATTTTGCCGATCTCTTTTTGAACTGCTCTACGGAGAGCAGGAAATTGAATTCAGGTTCACGAATTTTGCCACGGTTTTGACCCGCCTGAAAGCCGATAAGTGGACGACGCAGACATACTTTTTATATCTCTCAGACCCTGAAAAATATCTTTTCCTGAAACCCACTGTGACCAAAAAAGCCGCTGCAGTTTGCGACTTCCAGCTTCATTACGACCCTAAACTAAACTGGAAAACCTACAAAGCCTTCCTCGCCTTTGGTGAATATTTCAAAACCGAACTTAAGAACTACGAAGCAAACCTGGCACCCAAGGATATGATCGATGTTCAATCATTTTTCTGGAGTGTTGCCAACGCAAAAGATGAGAGCGTGGATCAAAAAGCGTCCTAAGGGCTCGCCCCAAAAAGAAATGCCGGTTGAAAACCAAACACCAGTGGGGGTTGGAGATGGACAGACGCAGCTTTCTTAAACAGGTTTTCTTATGGAGTGCCGGCTGCAGCAGCCTGGCCATTCCCCGTTTCCGAATTGTACCGGAAGCTTTGGCGGCCAATGCGCCGGCACCGATGCTGGCTTTTGCTGAAGGAATCGATTACGGGGCTCTGACCCGGCAGGTACTTGAACCTCTGGGCGGCATCCAGACTTTCGTCAAACCCGGCAGCAAGGTTGTGATAAAACCAAACATCGGCTGGGACCGCAATCCCGACCAAGCCGCCAACACCCATCCTCTAGTGGTCAAAGCTTTGGTTGAAGAGGCCCTGGCAGCTGGCGCCAAAGAGGTCAAGATCTTTGATCGGACCTGCAACGAAGAGCGCCGCTGCTACGTCAACAGCGGCATCAAGGCAGCACTCGAAGAGATCGATGATCGGCGGGTTAAACAATTTCATCCCGACAAACGTAAATATGTGCCGGTCAATATCGAACGGGGCAAGTCAGCAAGCCAACTGAGCATCTACCGTGACGCCCTCGAAGCGGATTGTTATATCAATGTTCCAATCGCCAAACACCACTCTCTCAGCACCTTGTCTCTCGGCCTCAAAAACAGTATGGGTATTCTTGGTGGCAACCGGGGTGGGCTCCATTTCAACCTCGGCCAGAAACTGGCCGATCTGGCTACCGTCATCAAGCCGGAGCTGACCGTTATTGACGCCACCAGGATTTTACTGAGAAACGGTCCGCAGGGCGGCAACCTCAAGGATGTCAAGGTCACCAATATGCTGATTGCCTCAGCTGATGCGGTGGCCGCCGATGCCTACGCAACCTCTACTCTTTTTAAATTAAAGCCTGAAGAGATCGCTTCGACGGCGGCCGCTTATAGTATGGGTTTGGGAGAGATGAGACTTGACGCCATGCAGATCCTCAAGGGGGCTTAAGGTCGACGCATGCGAAAAAAGAATCTCCCCCGGCGTCTCTGGAGACAACTCTGTCAAGTTTCAACGCTGCTTCTTTTCTTTACTCTTTTCATAAAAACCGATTATAGCGGCCAGGATGAGATCGCCTACGCTGTCAATATTTTCTTCCGCTTAGACCCTCTGTTGGCGACCGCAACCGCTCTGGCTGGACGCACCATCATTGGATTGATGCTGCCGGCCCTGTTGACCGTCGGCCTGAGCTTGCTTTTCGGTCGCGCCTTCTGTGGCTGGTTCTGCCCCTTGGGCACCTTGCTCGACTTCAGTCACCGCTTTCTCAAACCTCGGCAAAAGCCGGTTTCCAACCCCTGGATTTCACGTTCGACCAAGTTTTACCTTCTCTTTTTCATCCTCGCCGGAGCCTTTTTCGGCCTCCCGCTGGTCGGCATCCTGGATCCTTTCTCGCTACTGGTAAGAGGTCTCTCCCTGACTCTTTATCCGGCCCTGAACCTGGCCTCCACCTCACTCTTCACCTTTACCTATCAACAGGCGCCGGAGTGGGTTAACGCCGTCAGTGAGCCACTCTACAGCGGCCTCAAATATGCCGTTCTACCCTTTCATCAGAAATACTACGACCTCGCCCTTTTGTCCCTGACGATGCTGGTGCTGGTCTTTATGCTGGAACTTCTGGAACGTCGCTTTTTCTGCAAAAAGATCTGCCCTCTGGGCGCCTTGCTCGCAGTTATAGCAAAATTTTCCCGGCTTCGCGGCCACGGCGGCAATAACTGCGCAAACTGTACAACCTGTCAAGATATCTGCCGCATGGAGGCGATCGATGTTAACCGCAACATCTCTGCACCGGACTGCAATCTCTGTCTCGATTGCCTTAACGCTTGTCCCGGAAATAAAATTTCTTTTGACTGGTCAGACCCAAAAACCGAGAGCAACGCTTTCGACCTCTCCCGGCGGGCGCTTCTGGGATCGCTTATCGGCGGCGTAACCCTGCCCCTTTTTCTGCAGACCAGAACCCTGGCTAAACAACCCGACCCACTCCTTATCCGCCCGCCCGGAGCCTTGGCCGAAAAAGAGTTTCTTGCAACCTGTGTCCGTTGTGGCGAATGCATGCAGGTCTGTATCGGCAACGCCATCCAACCGATCTTTCTGGAAGCGGGTCTGGAAGGTATCTTTTCACCGAAACTAAAGATGCGCACCGGCTACTGCGAATATCACTGCACTCTCTGCGGCCAAGTCTGCCCGACCGGCGCTATTCGTAAACTCAGCCAGGAGAAGAAAATCGAAGAGGTTATCGGTCGAGCCCACTTTGACAAAAACCTCTGCCTGCCCTTCGCCAAGGCCACCCCCTGCATTGTCTGCGCAGAACATTGCCCGACCGCTGACAAAGCCATAATGTTCCGCATCGCCAGCGTCCTCAACGAAGAGGGCTACCCCCTGAAAATAAAGCAACCCTATGTCATTGACCGCCTCTGCATTGGTTGCGGCATCTGTGAA